>SKJY01000350.1 GCA_007121775.1 Gemmatimonadota bacterium | reverse complement strand
TCCACCAGAGACGCTCCACCTAGGTGCACTTCTCTCTTCTCTCCCTTCACCCCGTCACCTCTGAACGCACACCGCCTACTCCCGGCACACGCTGAGGTCTGGTCTGTCAAAAAATCGCCGGCCCCAAGAGGCCGAGCAAAGAAGGATAGGGGATTGCCACGAGCCGGTCAACCCCCCTCATGGAGTCCTCCGACCGGGCACCGACATCGAGGTCTGGACAGCCCATCCGGGGTTCCCCTACATCCCCCCCCGCTCCAGGAAGGCGGACACCTGACGACTGTCCACCACGAAGCCGCCGAGCTCCCCGTCGTCGGGGCCATGCCAATCGGATCCGCCGGTGAGGATGGCCAACCCGGCGCCCGTGGCGGCCTGCTCAAGCTCCCTCACCCGATCCGCATGGTTTCGAGGGCGGTAGACCTCCAGCCCGTCGAGTCCGACCTTCACCAGCTCCGGGAGGAGGTCGTGGAGCATCCACATGGGCGGGTGCGCCCAGACCGCGATCCCCCCCGCCCCATGAATCATGGCGATGGCCGCCTCGGGATCCTGCAGGCGGGTGGGGATGTAGGCGGGGTGCTCGTTTCCGATGTAGCGATCGAAGGCTTCCGGAATGCTCGCCACTACGCCCCGATCCACCAGGGCGCGAGCCAGGTGGGGCCGGCCCATACTGGCGACGCCGTCACCGGCGGCCACCACCACATCATCGAAGGACACCTGGACCCCCTGTCCCTGAAGCCGCTCCACCATCTCTTCCAGCCGCTGCGCCCTGCGATCCCGGGCGCGCCCCCCGTGGGCCCGGAGCCGTGCTTCGGATGGATCCACGAAGTACCCGAGAATGTGGATTTCCCGGTCGTTCCAGGTGCTGCTCACCTCAAGACCGGGGATGATGTGGATGGACTGTCCGCGCGCCGCCTCCATCGCATCTCCCACGCCGGCCACTGTGTCGTGGTCCGTGAGGGCGATGACGTCCAGATGGCCGGCCACTGCCGCATGCACCACCGCCCCCGGCGGGAAACTCCCGTCGGAGGCGGTGGAGTGGAGGTGCAGATCGAGGTTCACGACGCGGACCTACCCATCAAGCCAGCGGGTTCCCGGGCCCCCCGGACATGACTTCCGGGTCCGCCTCTTCCAGATCGAGCCAAGCATCGGAGGGACTGAAGTCGGCAGGAGCCGCAGCGGCGGCGTACTCGGTGAGGGCCACCACCTGATCGTTCTCCACCTTCATGACTCCCCGGTTGATGAAGAACTGCTCGCTTCCACCGCCAGGAAGGTCGATGGAAAAGGTGCCGCCCCCCAGAAGGCAGATGAAGGGGGCATGCCCGGGGAGGATTCCCACCTGCCCGTCGTAGGCCGGCGCCACGAGCGACGCCGCCTCACCGAGGAACACCGTCCGCTCCGGAGAAACGATCCGGAGTTGCAGCGTGGGTCCCGCCATGTCAGGCCCCCTTCTCCATCTCTTCCGCCTGCTGGATCACGCCCTCGATGCCGCCCACCATGTAGAAGGCCTGCTCGGGAAGATGGTCGAACTCCCCGTTGGCCACCCGCTCGAACGACTCGATGGTGTCCTCGAGCTTGACGTACATCCCGGGGCGGCCGGTGAACTGCTCCGCAACGAAGAAGGGCTGGGAGAGGAAGCGCTGGATCCTCCGTGCCCGGTTGACGATGACCTTCTGCTCCTCGGTGAGCTCGTCCATTCCCAGGATGGCGATGATGTCCTGGAGGTCCCGGTACTGCTGAAGGATCTCCTGGACCCGACGAGCCACGCGGTAGTGCCGCTCGCCCAGGAACTGGGGATCCAGGATTCGGGAGGTGGAGTCCAGCGGGTCCACCGCCGGGTAGATCCCCAGCTCGGCGATGGAGCGGGAAAGCACGGTGGTGGCGTCCAGGTGGGTGAAGGCCGTGGCCGGCGCCGGGTCCGTAAGGTCGTCGGCGGGGACGTAGATGGCCTGCACCGACGTGATGGAGCCGGTCCGGGTGGAGGTGATCCGCTCCTGGAGCTCACCCATCTCGGTGCCCAGGGTGGGCTGGTATCCCACGGCGGAGGGCATCCGGCCCAGCAGCGCAGACACCTCGGAACCCGCCTGGGTGAAGCGGAAGACGTTGTCGATGAAGAGGAGCACATCCTGCTGCTCCACATCCCGGAAATACTCGGCGATGGTGAGCCCGGACAGCCCCACCCGGAGGCGGGCTCCCGGAGGCTCATTCATCTGGCCGTAGACCAGGGAGGTGGACTTGAGCACCCCCGCCTCGCTCATCTCGAGCCAGAGGTCGTTCCCCTCACGGGTGCGCTCTCCCACTCCGCAGAAGACGGAGCGTCCGCCGTGCTCAAGGGCGATGTTGTTGATGAGCTCCTGGATGATCACGGTCTTCCCCACACCGGCGCCGCCGAAGAGACCGGTCTTTCCGCCCTTCACATAGGGAGCCAGGAGGTCGATGACCTTGATGCCCGTCTCGAAGATCTCGGTCTTGGGCTCCAGCTTGTCCAGGGTCGGCGCCGTGCGGTGGATGGGCCAACGCTCCACCTTGTGGGCGTCGTCGCCTCCCACCGGACCACCCTCATCCACGGGCTCGCCCAGAACGTTCAGGATCCGCCCCAGAGCCGCCTCACCCACGGGCACACTGATGGAGTCGCCCGTGTCCACCACCTCCATTCCCCTGACCAGTCCGTCGGTGGAAGACATGGCCACGGCCCGAACCTGCCCGCGGCCGATGTGCTGCTGCACCTCCGCCACCACGTTGAGCTTCGTGCCACCAGGGCCCTCGGCCTCGACGCGAAGGGCGTTGTAGATGTCCGGCAGGGTTTCGGGGGTGAACTGGACGTCCAGGACAGGCCCGATGACCTGTACGATCGTTCCGATATTCTTATCAGCCATGGTGGGGCATGCTCAGGGGATGATGGTTCTCATTCAAATGCGGCCGCGCCGCCCACGATCTCCGCGATCTCCTGCGTGATCTGGGCCTGTCGCACCCGGTTGTAGCTGCGGCGGAGGTCGGCCAGGAGGTCCGTGGCGTTGTCGGTGGCGTTTTTCATAGCCGTGCGTCGGGCACCCTGCTCGGCTGCGGCGTTCTCCACCAGCGCGCGGAAGATCTGGTTCCGGACATACAGAGGCAGCAGGCGTCCCAGCATGATGTCGGCTGAGGGCGACAGGATGTAGTTCTCAGGCGACACGACCTCACCTTCCGGAGGCTCGATGGGAAGCACCTGCCGCGCCCGGGGCGGGGTGGAGAGGGCCGAGCGGAACTCGGACCCCACCACGATGAGCTGATCGATGCGCCCGTCCTCGAACTTCCGCTGAAGCTCCTCCACCAGCCGTGCCGCGTCTTCCGGGGAGGGGGTGTCGTCGAGCGTCGTGTCGGTGGAGGCCATCTCCACTCCCTGGAAGCGGAAGAAGGTAATCCCCTTCTTCCCAACCACGTGGAGTTCCACCTCGCGCCCCTCCTCCTGGGCCTGGGCCATGACCTGACGGGCCATCCGGATCAGGTTCACGTTGAAGGCTCCGGCCAGTCCCCGATTCGCAGTGAGGAGCAGGACCGCAACCCGGCGTATCTGGGTGGGCTGCCGCATGAGCGGGAAGCGCCCAGCCAGCTCCGGGTCGTAGAGCGAGCGCACGATCTCTTCCAGCGCGTCCCCGTACGGACGAGCTGCCTGCACCCGGTCGGAGCACCGCTTCAACTTGGAGGTGGCAACCATCTCCATGGTCCGGGTGATCTGCCGGGTGTTGTCGACGGAGCGAATCCGCCGCTTGAACTCGCGGGACTTTGACACCGTGCGTCGCTCTCCTTGGGAGGAAGGTCAGCCGTGGAGCGGGATGGAGGCCGGCTCCGGGAACCCCGGAAGCCGTCACTCCGGACCGCCTACGGCCAGGTTCCGTTACCCCTCGATCTTCGCCTTGAAGGTCTCGTTGAAGGAGGTGATGGCGGCCTTCAGCGCACCCTCCAGCTCATCGCTCAAAGCCTTCTGCTCGCGGATCGCGGTGAGGAGATCGGCCTTCTGGGCCCGGAGGGTCCCGACGAAGTCCGCCTCCCACTCCCGCACCCGCTCCACCGGGAACTGATCCAGATAGCCGTTGATGACGGCGTAGATCACGGCGATCTGCTCCTCCACCGGAAGCGGCTGGTACTGCCCCTGCTTAAGGATCTCCACCGTCCGGGCGCCCCGGGCCAGCTGGCGCTGGGTGGCGGCGTCCAGGTCGGATCCGAACTGGGCGAAGGCCTCGAGCTCCCGGTACTGGGCCAGGTCCAGGCGGAGGCGACCGGCCACCTTCTTCAT
>SKJY01000202.1 GCA_007121775.1 Gemmatimonadota bacterium | reverse complement strand
CTCAAAACCAATTCGACGGCATAGCCCGCATTTGGAATCCTCAAGCCCAACCGTCCGATCTCTCCGAATTCTCTTGCGCTCGCAATCCTGCAAACCCCACTCCACAACCTCTTCCGCATCCCGGAACGAATCGATTGTCTGAAACGGAACGAGTCCCTTGTCCCTAAAGGAACGAGTCACTTGTCTCCGAGGGGGGGCCATCCCTACCCCACCGCCGAGATCATGTCGAAGATGGGCAGGTACATGGCCACGATCATGCCCCCTACCACCACACCGAGGACCACGATCATCAGAGGCTCAAGGGCCGAGATGAGTGCGCTCACGGCAGCATCCACCTCCTCGTCGTAGAAGTCGGCGATCTTGGTCAGCATCTCATCCAAGCCGCCGGTCTGCTCCCCCACATTGATCATCTGTACCACCATGGGCGGGAACACCCCGGACTTCCTCAAGGGACCGGAGATGGTTTCACCGCCGGCAATGGACTGGCGCGACCCCATGACCGCGTCGTGGATGATGCGGTTGCCCGCTGTCTTGGCGGTGATCTCGAGCCCTTCCAGGATGGAGACGCCTGAAGAAACCAGCGTGCCCAGCGTCCGGGTGAAGCGGGCCACGGCCGCCTTCCGCAGCAGGTCTCCCAGGATCGGTAGCTTCAGGAAGCCGGCGTCCACCACCTTCTCCCCCTGGTCCGTCTTGTAGTACTGACGTCCCAGAACAGCCAACACGGCACCACCCACCAGAATCGCCCACCAGTAGCCCTGCAGGAACGCCGAGAGGGCGATGACGATCTGGGTGGGCAGAGGGAGAGGGACACCCGCCGAGGCGAACATCTGCTGGAAGGTGGGGATCACGAAGATGAGGAGGATCCCCACCGCCGCCACCGCCACCAGAAGGATCACGATGGGGTAGATCATGGCTCCCTTGATCTTCCTGGCCAAAGCGTCGTTCTTCTCCAGGAAGGTGGCCAAGCGGAGGAGGATGGTGTCCAGGATACCGCCCGCCTCACCGGCCGCCACCATGTTCACGTACAGGCGACTGAACACCTTCGGGTGCTTGCCCAGGGAGTCGGCCAACGTATTCCCCGACTCCACATCGTAGAGGACCTGACGCGTGGTGCCCCGTAGCTTCTCGTTGTCCGTCTGCTCGGCCAGGATCTCCAGGCACTGCACCAGGGGCAGACCCGAGTTGATCATGGTGGCGAACTGCCGGGTGAAGATGACGATGTCCCGGGTCTTGATCCCCGAGCCGAAGCTGATGGAGAGTGCCTTCTCCTTCTCCCGGATCGCCACGGGGATGAGCTTTTGTCGCTGGAGAAAGGCGGCCACCTCCTCCTTGGTAGGAAGTTCAACCTCTCCGTTGCGGATCTCCCCACCGGTGGCGGGTCTGGCACTGTAGTTGAAGACTGGCATGGTCGTCCGGGTCTCGATGGTTCATACGGTCCTCCGTCCTCCGGCCGGGCCGGAGGACACCTTCCTCAGCGTGCCCCTGCGCCGACGGGTTCCCCCACGGCCCGGAGCAGCTCGGCGGGATCCGCCGATCGGCGCACCGCTTCCTTGAGCTCCACCTCACGCCTGAAGTAGAGCTGCTGTAGCGAGTCGTTCATGGTCTGCATCCCATGCTTCTTACCGGCCTGCATGAGAGAGTAGATCTGGTGGATCTTCTCGTCCCTGATGAGGGCACGGATGGCCGGTGTGCACACCATCACCTCGGCGGCACATACGCGCCCGGTCCCCCTGGCCTTGGGAAGGAGGGTCTGGGTCACCACGCCCTCCAGCACGAAGGCCAACTGGGCCCTGACCTGGGACTGCTGGTGGGACGGAAAGGCGTCGATGATCCGGTTAATGGATTCGGCCGCCGAGTTGGTATGAAGGGTGGCCAGCACCAGGTGACCGGTCTCGGCGATGGTGAGGGCGGCTCCAATGGTCTCCAGGTCCCGCATCTCACCAATGAGTATGATGTCCGGGTCCTGTCGGAGAGCGTACTTGAGGGCCAGAGCGAAGGTCTTGGTATCGGTACCCACCTCCCTCTGGTTCACCGTGCAGTTCTTGTGGCGGTGGATGAACTCAATGGGGTCCTCCACCGTGATGATGTGGCCCTTTCTCTCCCGATTGATCTTGTCCAGCATGGCCGCCAGGGTGGTGGACTTCCCCGACCCGGTGGGCCCGGTCACCAGGACGAGGCCACGGGGACGCTCCGCCAACTTTTGCACTGTGGGCGGAAGGCCCAGATCGTCCAGGGAGATGATCTCGTAGGGGATCTGGCGCAGCGCCATGGCAATGCAGCCTCGCTGCTTGTAGCAGTTGCCCCGGAACCGGGACAGCCCCTGGACCCCGAAGGAGAAGTCCAGCTCATCTTCGGTCTCGAACCGCTTCTTCTGCTGTTCCGTGAGAATGGAGTAGGCCAGGGTGAGGGTATCCTTGGGCGTCAGGATGCGCTTCTCCCGCGAGTCCACCAGATCCCCATCAATCCTGAGGCGAGGTGGTTCACCCACCGTGAGATGGAGGTCTGAGGCCCTTCTCTCGATCATCTCTTCCAGGAGTGCACGGACCCCGAGCCGCCCCTCCGCTGCCGCCTTCTGATTCTCCACCGATCTCCTCCCGTTCTGGACCGGAGCAGGGCCGCGGCCATGCCTGGTCAGGTAACTGCCGTCTCCTTGACAACTTCTTCCAGCGTCGTGATTCCCCGCCCCACCTTCTTCAGCCCATCCACGCGGAGGGTGAGCATCCCGTCGGCGATGGCCTGGGCCCTGAGCTCATCGGTGCCGGCCTCCTGCATGATGAGCTTCCGAAGGCGCGGATTCATGGCCATGACCTCGTAGACACCCTGCCGACCCCGATAACCGGAGCCGTTGCAGTCATCACACCCCTTCCCCTTGTAGAAGGTGGTCCGGGCCTGGTACTCGGCCGGGATGGAGGCGGCGTCCAGGTACTCCTTCGGGTACGTGGTCTCTGCCTTGCAGTTGTTGCAGATCCGGCGAACGAGCCGTTGCGCCGTCACCAGGTTCAGGGCAGCGGCCACATTGAAGGGCTCGAGCCCCATATCCATCATCCGGGTCACGGTGGAGGGGGCGTCGTTGGTATGCAGCGTGGACAGGACCAGGTGCCCGGTGAGAGCCGCCTTGATGGCAATCCCGCCGGTCTCCAGGTCCCGAATCTCACCGACCATGATGATGTTCGGGTCCTGCCGGAGGAACGCCCGAAGAGCCGCCGCGAAGGTCATCCCGATCTCATTGCGGACCAGGACCTGGTTGATCCCGTGGAGGTTGTACTCCACCGGATCCTCCGCCGTCATGATGTTGACCTGCTCCGTATTCACCTTGGAGAGGGCCGAGTAGAGGGTCGTGGTCTTCCCGGACCCGGTAGGTCCCGTCACCAGCACCATTCCGTAGGGCTTCATGATGGCGTCCATGAAGTCCTTCTCGGCTTGCGGCTCGAACCCGAACTTCTCCAGATCGAAGGTCAGGTTGCCCTTGTCCAGGATCCGCAGCACGATCTTCTCGCCGAAGATCACCGGAAGGGTGGAAACGCGAAAATCCACCACACGCTTCCGGAGCCGAAGCTTGATCCGACCGTCCTGAGGCACTCGCCGTTCGGCGATATTCAGATCGGCCAGGATCTTGATCCGGCTTGTCAGCGCCGCCTTCATCTTCATGGGCGGCTTCATCACCTCCTGCAACTCTCCATCGATGCGGTAGCGGACCCGGACCTCCTTCTCGTACGGCTCGATATGGATATCGGAGGCTCCCTTGAGCACCGCGTCCGTGAGCAGACCATTGATGAACTTGACCACCGGCGCCGCATCGATCTGCTCCTGCAGAACGGCGACGGAGACCTCCTCATCATCGTCTTCGTCCACATACTCGAGATCGGCCTCGTCGATGAGGTCAGCCAGCGCACCCACCATCTCCTCGTCTGCCGCCTCGTAGTAGCGGTTGAGGTGCTTCCGGAGGGTATGCTCACCAACCACCACCGGCTCGATCTCGAAGCGGGTGATGAACTTCAGGTCGTCGATGGCGCCCAGATCCGATGGGTTTGCCATGGCCACCGTCAATGTCCGACCCACTCGCCGCAGCGGGAGCACCAGGTGCTTATGGGCCACTTCGGGCCGGATGAGCTTGATGATCCGCGGGTCCACCTTGACCCGATCCAGATCCACGGCAGGGACCCGGTACTGGCGGGCCAGGGTCCGTGTCAGTTCCGCCTCCTCCACGAACCCCATCTTCACCAGCACGACACCGAGCCGGCTCCCGGAACTCCGGGATTCGGTCAACGCCGTCT
>SKJY01000053.1 GCA_007121775.1 Gemmatimonadota bacterium | reverse complement strand
TTCCAACCCTGGAAACCCATCACCCGAGGGCTCACCTCACCCTCCCGCACCGCCTCCACCTGCTCCGGGACCCAGATCCCCACCGGGTCCTGGGCTTCGGCTCGCGCCTTCACGGCCTCGGCCAGATCGATCCACGCGATGGAGTCGGACCCAAGAGGGTGGATCCCCACCCGGGAGGCCCCCAGCGCGTCTCCTACCTTCCCGCGAACCTCGTCACCTGCGGTATAGCCGTCCTCGGTGATCCACCTAGGTACGATGGTGGCTTCCACGCCCCGGGCCTGGATGCTGGTTTGGACCGCAGCCCATTCGCCGCCGGCTTCGGGGAAGATTCCAGTGGGATTCCCCTGGCGCCCGGTGTGGACGGTATGGACCTGCCTCTCCGCAAAACGTTCCTGGAGGGCCTCCCGGCGCTCCCGCTGGGCTTGCCGGCGGCGGATGTACTCGAAGAGTTCCGTTTGCTGCTCGTGGAGGAAGGCCCGATGCCCCTCGGGCTCCTGCTCTTCCTCCGCTTCGCCGGAGCGGATGTCGGTGAGCTGCCGGATCACCCCATCCTCCAGCGACATGGAGTGGAGTTGGCCCCCACCGGTGAAGAAGATGGTGGAGCCGTCTCGGGAAAAGGTGGGGCGGACGAAGTTCTGGCGACTGTCCGTGAGGCGGCGCACCGATAGGTCGCTGCGGTCCACCATGTACAGATCACCTCGCCAGGTCGTCACCCGGAGCTGCCGGTCCGGTGAGATGTCCCCGCCCCCAAAGGTGAGGGAGAGGGAGTCGGCCACCAGTGGGTCATCGATGAGCTCCGGCTCCCCTCCCTCTGCCGGCACCCTCCAGAGCTCGCGGTCCGCGTCGAAGTCGTGTCCTGCCGGGAGCCAGCGGAAGTAGATCCAGCGCGAGTCGTCGGTCCATGACACGCCCACCGGCGCCTGACCCACGATCTCGAATCCCCGCATCATTTCCTGCAGGGTCAGGGAGAAGAGGTAGTTTCGCGTCGCCTCGGGCTCCCATGCCGCCACGGGAGCGTCTGCCGCCTGTGGAGCGGCGGTCTGCCCGACGGTCTGGGCGGGGAGGGGGGTGTGGGCCAGCAGGACCGCCAGCGCCGGAACGGGAAGGGTCAGGGCGAGTCGGGAAAGGGTCATGGAACCATGGGAGGGCAAGGATGTGCGAAGTGGGGGGCGCACCCCCCAGTGTCGGACTCCCGGATCAGGCAGTGTCGGACTCCCGGATCAGGCAGTGTCGGACTCCCGGATCAGCTCGGGGCTCAGGCGCCCGGATCAGGCTCGGGGTCAAGGCGTCCGGGTCGGTCTCGGGGTTGGTCTCCGGGTGAAGGCGCCGCGATCAATATCCGGATTCGGATGCCGGGATCAGTCTCCGAAGGAAATATCAAGCCGACGGGCCGTGCGCACCACATCACTGTCCACGGAGACCTTTTTGAGTTCCCGGATGGCCTCCTCCAGGGGAACGGCCTTCACATCCGGTGGATCAAGGGCCACCATGCACCCGAATTCGCCCCGCTCCACCACGTCCACCGCCGCTGAGCCGAAGCGAAGGGCGAGGAGACGGTCGTAGGCGGTGGGCTGACCACCACGCTGCAGGTGACCGAGCACCAGCGAACGGGTCTGGAAGCCGGTCAACTCCTGGAGGTCCTCGGCGACGCGCTCGGCGAGCCCGCCATACCGCTGACTGTCACCCGGCTGTTCTCCGGGGCGGAGCGATACCTCACCCCCCTCCGGCTTGGCCCCCTCCGCCACCACCACGATCCCGTAGCGGGGTCCCCGGGCATACTTCCGGCGGAGGTGCTCTGCCACCTTCTCCATCCGGTAGGGGACCTCCGGAATGAGGATGGCGTCAGCGTTGCCGGTGACGCCTGCGAAGAGTGCGATCCACCCGGTGTGTCGCCCCATGACCTCCACCACCATGATTCGCTCATGGCTCTGGGCGGTGGAGTGGAGCTTGTCGATGGCATCGGTGGCCGTCTGCACCGCTGTATTGAATCCGAAGGTGACGGAGGTGGCGGCAAGGTCGTTGTCGATGGTCTTGGGAACACCGACCACGGGCAGGCCCTGCTTGGAGAGCTCGGAGGCGATGTAGAGCGAGCCGTCACCACCGATGGCCACCAGGGCATCGATGTGTCGGTCCCGAAAGGCCTGGACGATCTCCTGGGAGCGGTCCACCGTCTCCACCGAGCCGTCGGGGCGTTCCACGGGGAAGCGCAGAGGGTTGCCGCGGTTGGTGGTCCCCAGGATGGTTCCGCCCAGGTGGGTGATCCCCTGCACGGACCCTTCATCGAGCTGGACGACCCCGTCCCCATCCAGGAGGCCGTCATACCCTTGTCGGATCCCCACCACCTCCCAACCACGGTTCAGGGCGGACATGACGACGGCGCGAATGACGGCATTCAGGCCGGGAGCGTCGCCGCCGCCCGTGTTTACGGCCAGACGGAAGCGGCGCCCGAATCGGGAATAGGTGGCGTCGGGGGAAGACAAATCAGCCATCGCGGTGTTTGGAGTTGGGGCATGCGGGACATGCCGGTTCAGAGGTTGGGACTCCCCTGAGTCTCGGGCGACGCCAGTTCGTCCACAAGTCTCCTGTGGAAGTCCCTCACCCCCGGTGCCAGGGGGTCACCGGCCGCCTCCAACTCCCGCAGAATGTCCAGCGCGTCGTAGGGAAATCCCATGGACCGGAAGACAGCCGCCGCCGCCAGGCGGCCATCATCCTCCGGGTCCAGGCCCCGCTGCCGGAGCTTTCCCAGCTCCTGGGCCACCTCATCCAGAATCTCCCTTGAGGCCACGACGAAGGTTGCGCGGGGTCCGATCCGGTCACCAGGGAGAGGTTCGATGGCCCACTCGTAACGGACGCCTGGCATCAGGGCCGCCTCCGGAGGCAGGACCCACGATGAGCCGGCGCCGGCGTCCATGGCGACCAGGTAGCCATCGGATTCCCAGAGGTGGATGCGGTACGCCATGGCACCCTCCTCGCCCTCCCACTCCATCCGTGGCGTGAGGGAGCGAACCATCCGGTCACCGGCAGGGCGAAGCGGCCGGGCCCCCTCAAGCTCCGACGAGGTGGGGGAGTGGTGCTGGAATGGGGCCTGTGATGGCTGTGCGTCCGGAGGCGAGGCTCCTGAAGGCGCGACGCTGAGGGTGCCCACATCATCGTGGAGGGAGGGCCCATCCCTGAGGAGGGCCCGGAGGAGCCGGAAGAGGGGGTCCGTCTCCTCCCCTTCACGGGGCTGCACCGGCACCGGTTCACCCGCTCCCAGGCGCACAACCTCCCCCGTGCGGGTAAGGAGGAGGACTCGTTCGGCATCCACTGCCGGAGCCGTCTCACCGGCCACGACGAAGTCTCCCACTCGGTACGAGTCCTCCGGAGCGGGGTTCACCACTCGGAGGATGACGGCCACGGGGTCGTCGCCGCTGGACTCGTCCAGTGGAGTCGAGGCCGCTGACGACGCCAACAACCCGGTCATGAGGATCCAGGGGGCGAGGCCCGCGAGCAGTACGGTCAAGGGCAAGAAGCGCTCCTAGTCTGCCGGTGAAAGGGCAATGTAATGAAGAGATGCGAGTCAGGGGAGAGTGTTTGAAAACCTACGAAAAGCGTGCGGTGCGGAACGCTGGGCCGGGCTCCGGTGTCCAGACTCGGCGTCCACGGCGAACGCCCCTCGATTCCAAGTCTCCCTGGAGAACCCCTATGCCGGTCACCGAGAAGAATGTGATGGATGCCCTCAAGACGGTGAAGGATCCTGAGTTGAACCTGAATTTGGTAGTCCTGGGCCTCGTCTACGATGTAGATGTACAGGACACCCATGTGGATGCGCGGATCTCCCTCACCAGCCCCATGTGTCCGGTGGCCGAGCAGATCGTCCACATGGCTGAGGACGCCATCCGGGGGGTGGAGGGAGTGGAGTCGGCCAAGGTGCAACTCACCTTTGATCCGCCGTGGACCCCGGAGCGGATCAGTCCGCTGATCCGGTCTTCCCTGGGGCTGTAGGAGGCCTCCCGCATGGGCGACTCGCTGAGGGAGTTCCGGGAGTTTCGGGAGCGCATGAACGACAGGATCCTCGCCGAAGACAATCTCGAGATCCGTAGGTTCTTCGCCCTGGATGAGCGGACCTATCGGGATGGGGTGCTACCCACCCGGACCAAAGAGCTTCTCGGCCTTGTGGCTTCCATGGTCCTGCGGTGCGATGACTGCATCCGATATCACCTGATCCGCTGTCACGAGGAGGGAATCTCCCGGGAGGAGCTGTTCGAGACGTTCTCGGTGGGGCTGGTGGTGGGTGG
>SKJY01000302.1 GCA_007121775.1 Gemmatimonadota bacterium | reverse complement strand
GTCCGCCCCACAAGGGGGAAGAGGGACTGACCCCGGCGCCCCTCCGGGCCCGCATGGTCCGGGCCGCGGTGGAAGACGATCCCCGTTTCGAAGTTTCGGACCTGGAATTGCGCCGGGAGGGTCCGTCTTACATGGTGGATACACTGGAGGCGCTCCGGGACCATCACCCGGACACCCGGTTCTACCTCATCCTGGGCGCCGACCAGTGGGCCGCCTTCGCCACCTGGAACAAGCCCCGCCGTATCGCCCAACTCGCCCGCATCGTGGTCATGACCCGCAACGGCGAGTCGCCGGCCGGGATTGACCCGGGGTTCACCGATGGGCCGCCCCCTGAGATCATCGAGGTCCCGGTCACGCGCCTGGACGTTTCCTCGACCCAGCTCCGGGAGCGACTGGCCGGAGGTCGCTCTATTCGCTACCTGGTTCCCGCCGAGGTCCACCGGATCATCGAGGCGGGCAAGCTGTATTCCTGAGAGCCATGAAAAACTTCTTCAAGAAGCTGTTCGGAGACCGCCACGACCGTGAGGTCAAGAAGCTCGATCCCCTGGTGGACGAGATCAACGAGATCTATGAGGGTCTCAAGGATCTCTCCGAGGAGGAGCTCAAGGGGAAGACCCAGGAGTTCCGCGACTACCTGAAGGAGCGCACCGCGCCCATCGAGGAGGAGATCGCCGAGCTCCGGAAGACCCGGGCCCAGGAGGTGGACGCCGGGGAGCGGGAGCGGATGAGCGCCCGCCTGGCGGACCTGGACGAGGAGCTCTACCAGGAGATCTCCGACACCCTGGACGAGCTTCTCCCCGAAGCGTACGCCGTGGTGAAGGAGGCGTGCCGGCGTCTGGTTGGGACGATGGCGCGGGTGAGCGGGCAGGACCAGGAGTGGCAGATGATTCCCTACGACGTGCAGCTCGTGGGGGCCATCGCGCTGCACCGAGGCTCCGCCGCCGAGATGCGGACCGGTGAGGGGAAGACGCTGGCGGCAACCATGCCCCTCTACCTGAACGCCCTGGCGGGGCGGGGCTCCCACCTGGTCACGGTGAACACCTACCTGGCGTCCCGGGACGCCGAGTGGATGAGCCACGTCTACAGCTACCTGGGCCTCACGGTGGGGGTCATCGACAAGTACCAGCCTGGGACGGAGGAGCGCCGCAACGCCTACGCCGCCGACATCACCTACGGCACCAACAACGAGTACGGCTTCGACTACCTCCGGGACAATATGGTCCACACCCTGGAGCGGAGGGTGCAGCGGGGCCACTTCTTCGCCATCATCGACGAGGTGGACTCCATCCTCATCGACGAGGCCCGGACCCCCCTCATCATCAGCGGGCCCGTCTCCCGGGACACCCAGACGGCGTACAAGAAGTTCAACCCCCTGGTGGGCTCCCTCTACCGGAAGCAGCTCAAAGCCGCCACCGAACTCATCGCCGAAGCCGACGAGCTACTCCAGACAGGCGATGACGACGACGCCTGGCAGGCCGCCCACAAGCTCATGGCGGTGAAGCGGGGGACGCCCAAGAACCGCCGTCTCCTCAAGATGTTCGCCGACGACCCGTCGCTGCAGAAGCTGGTGCAGAAGGTGGAGGCGGATCTCATGCGCCAGAAGCGCCTCCACGAGTTGGACGAGTTCCTCTTCTTCGCCATGGACGAGAAGGGGCACAACGTGCACCTCTCGGACCGGGGCATCGACGAGCTCTCCCCTGAAGATCCGGATGCCTTCCTCATCCCGGACCTTTCGGAGGTGGTGGGCGAGATCCAGGAAGACGAGTCCCTCTCCGATGAGGAAAAGCAGGAAGAGGTGGAGCGGCTCGAGGCCGAGTACGCCGCCAAGAGCGAGCGGATGCACGTGATCCACCAGCTCCTGAAGGCCTACGCCCTCTTCCAGCGGGATGAGCAGTACATCATCGGCGAGGACGGCGGCGTCGTTATCGTGGACGAGTTCACCGGCCGCCAGATGGCCGGTCGGCGGTGGAGCGACGGGCTCCACCAGGCCGTGGAGGCCAAGGAGGGGGTGGAGGTGAAGGGCGAGACCCAGACCCTGGCCACCGTCACCATCCAGAACTACTTCCGCATGTACCGGAAGCTGGCGGGGATGACCGGGACCGCCGAGACGGAGGAGAACGAGTTCCACCAGATCTACAACCTGGACGTGCTCGTCATCCCCACCAATCGCCCCGTCATCCGGGAAGACCGGAACGATCTCATCTTCAAGACGAAGCGCGAGAAGTACAACGCCCTCATGGACGAGGTGGAGCGCCTCCACAAGATGGAGCTCCCCGTCCTGCTGGGGACCACCAATGTGGACGTCTCCGAGACCCTCTCCCGCATGCTCAAGCGGAGGGGGATCCGGCACGAGGTCCTGAATGCCAAGCAGCACGCCAGGGAGGCGGATATCGTTGCCGCCGCCGGTCGTCCCGGTGCCGTGACCATCGCCACCAACATGGCCGGGCGCGGAACCGACATCAAACTCGGCGAAGGCGTGCTGGAAGACCGGACCGTGGGGTGGGCCAGGGCCAAGGGGCTGGAGGTGGAAGAGCTTTCCCCGGTGGACCCGGGCCTCTGGACCGATCTCACCACCAAAGGTGACGACTTCGTCATTGAATGCGGCGGCCTCCACATCCTGGGCTCGGAGCGCCACGAGTCGCGGCGTATCGACCGCCAGCTCCGGGGGCGTGCCGGCCGCCAGGGCGATCCCGGCGCCAGCCAGTTCTTCCTTTCCCTGGAAGACGACCTCATGCGCCTCTTCGGCTCGGAGCGTATCGCCAACGCCATGGAGAAGTGGGGTGCCGAGGACGGGGAGGTCATCACCCACGGGCTCGTGACCAAGTCCATCGAGCGGGCCCAGAAGCGGGTGGAAGGCAACAACTTCGAGGCCAGAAAGAAGCTGCTGGACTACGACGACGTCATGAACCAGCAGCGGGAGGTGATCTATGACCTCCGCCTCTTCGCCCTGGAGGGCGGGGAAGAGCTGAAGGGCGAGATCTGGGAGATGGTGCAGACCGCCGTGCGCGAGTTGGTGGAGGAGCACACCCCCGAAGACGTCCACTTTGACCTCTGGGAGCTCCACAACCTGCGGCGCCGCCTCCTCATGGACCTCTTCGTCCTGGTGGACCAGCTCCCCGAGTCGGTGGATGACGAGTCCGATTTCGTGGACCGGGAAGAGGTGCTGGATGCCGTCATGCCCGCCGCCCGCTCCCAGTTCGAGCGGAAGGTGGAGAGCTTCGGGGAGCACGCCGAGAAGCTCGAGAGCTGGCTCATGCTGTCGGTCATCGACGACAAGTGGAAGGACCACCTCTACGACCTGGACTCCCTCAAGTCGTCCATTGCCTTCCGGGGTTGGGGGCAGAAAGACCCCCTCATCGAGTACAAGCGTGAGGCCTACGACATGTTCGTGGACCTCATGAAGGACATCCGGAAGACGGTGACGAGCCTCTTCTTCCGGGCCCAGATCGGGCATCCGGACCAGCGGCGAGTGGCGGCCCAGACCCAGCAGCGTCTCTCCTACTCCGGCCCCACCGATGGGGGCGACACTGGAGCCGGGGCCGCTGCCGCACGGCAGGCGGCCGGACGGGTGGGACGGGGCGGGTCGCGCCTTGACCCGGTGGGAGTGGCGGCGTCGGCCCGTGCGCCGGTGGGCGACACTGGCCCGGACCCGTCGCAGCTCCAGACGAACCGGGGGCAGACCGAGGCGGCGCCCAAGGAGCCGGTGACGGTGGAGGCCGAACCCGGCCGGAACGACCCCTGCCCCTGCGGCAGCGGGAAGAAGTACAAGAAGTGCTGCGGGCGGGTGGCGTAGGGCCGGCACACTCCCGCACCCAACCCCCCGCGCCCGGTTCTCGTTGCCCTCCCGCTCCTACCTGGTACATCAGCCCATGCGGTTCGTGGTCCTGATCGCCGCCGCCCTCCTCTTGGGCGGCGGCGCTCCTGCTTCAATTCAGCCTGAGGGTGTCGGGTCTGAGGGGGCCGGGTCTCCCGCGGAAGTACGCTTCGATCCCGACCTCCCCTTCCTCCTCATCCACATCGACGGGGTCTCCTCCGACCTCTTCCAGGAGGAGTGGGATGCCGGACGCCTCCCGGCCCTCCGGGCGTTTTTCGGGGACCGCGGCTACATCCCCCACGGCGTCTCCATGTATCCGCCCTTCACCTCGGCCCTCATCCTCCGGGTGCGCGACGGGCTCGCCATGGACGAGGGGGCGGTCATCGACTGGGGGGTGTGGGATGCAGACGAGGAGAGCTTCCTTGGGCGCTTCGGGGTGTTCCAGAAGTACCTCCGCTCCATGCC
>SKJY01000239.1 GCA_007121775.1 Gemmatimonadota bacterium | reverse complement strand
GTCGCGGCGTCCACGGAGAGTTCCTGGGAACGGAAGCCCAGTCGCTCCACCCGGAGCTGCACGGACCCCGAAGGCACATCTCGCACGGTGAATCGGCCGGCGCCGTCGCTGAGTGCGCCAGGGCCGTCCGGAAGGACTCGGACCGTGGCTGAAGAGATGGGTGACCCGTCGGTTCCCAAGACCTGGCCACGGAGAGTACCGGGGTCAGATCCCGGAGTCTGGGCCCCAATGGGAGACCCAAGGAGAAGGAGGAAGGCGAGCAGAGCCAGAAGGCGCCCTGCGTGGATGGGGAATCTGGAACGGACTGCGAGCTTCAGCATCGACATTTCTCCCGCCGCCGGTGCTCACACTCCGGCCGGGGGAGGGGGCCGATGCCTAGTAGATCTCCCCTCCCGAACGAGAAGGTGCCACGGGCAACGAACCTCGCCTCCCGGACCGGATCTGGGCAGGGCGACTCACAAGATCCAACTGTGGGTTCATGGGACCGGCGCAGATGAGCACCGGCCCGGTTATCTGCTGGGGAAGGGGTCTTGGACCCGACCTACCTCCAGGGTCGTTGTCTGCCATTCGGTGGCACTCCTCTATCGGATTAATGGGTGGCTGGAACGGGGGGCACCGGCGCGATACAGGCACGCACCGACTCCGCCCGGCGTCCCGGCCGGACTCGAACAGAAACAGCATGTTTCGGGGGAGAGAAGAAATCCTACCTTCCTTCACCTCTCCTCGCGCCGGGAGGGCGGGCGGAGGAGGGGGCAGGTCAAACGCGGAAGAAAGATCTCCCGCAGGACACGCTCCGGAATCCTCCACCCACGGCCCGTCGGACCTGGGTCTGGAGTGGGGTCAGAGGAGACGACCGGAACGGTCGACTCGGACCCTCGCTACTTGGACTGTTGGGATCGTCCATGATGTTTCCATCCGGAGTGAGTGAAAATTCAGCGGGGGAGGTTAGGCCACTCACCCGCCAGCGTCAACCCCCCTCGGAGCGAGTCCCGAGGAACGGCCATGTCTTCGGAACACCGCAAGCCCTGGCAGAACAGGCGAAGGCCGCCCCGCGTCACACGTAGAGCGCTCCGGCGAACTCGCTTCTCCGCGCCGCCACCGCCGGGTGCTCCTGCCCCAGGAACCGGAAGAGGGCTACGCAGGTGCGGCGGGCCGCCTCGTCGTCCAGCGACCGGTCTTCCCGCATAGAAGCGATGAGGCATTTCAGGGCGCCATCGAAATCCCCACCCTTGAGCCGCTGGAGCCCCTCCAGGTAGAGTTGCGGCGCTTCGCCCCGCCCGAGAGCACCCGGATCATCCAACAGGAGCATCCGCCCTGCCAGGAAGTGCAGGTCCGTGACCCTCTGCGCCAGGTCCGCGGGTGGGTCCAGGTCGGCGAGTTGGGTAAGGGCGGTGGCCGGATCGGAGAAGACCAGGGAGTCCAACTCCCGGACCAGCGCTCGGCCGGCCCGATCCTCCTCGGTGGGGAGTGTCCGATCCAGCCATGCCTGGATCTGTGACTCAGGCAGAGCACCCACGAACTCGTCCACCGGCTCCCCGTCCACGAAGAGCTTCACATTGGGGATCCCCCGGACCCCGTAGCGGGCCGCCTCCTCCTGGAAGCGCTCCGTGTCCACCTTCGCCAGCCTCCAGCGGTCGCCGGCGGCGGCAGCCATCCGCTCCAGGACCGGTCCCAGAACGCGACACGGCCCGCACCACGCCGCCCAGAAGTCCGCCAGCACCGGAACCGTCCGGCTGGCCTCCACCACATCTCTCTGGAAATCCTCGATATCGTAGGCCATGCTCGCTCCTATGGATCAAGGCCGGCCAGGTGTCGACTGAGCTCGCGGAGTTGCCTCCTTGCCTCCCGGTCGTACGCCTGCTCATGGGCTTCCGCCGGCTCCATCTGGTTGAAGTACCCGCCGCTCCCCACCTCTCCCGTGAGGAGCTGCATCACCGCGTCCGCGCCCTCCTCCACGGTGGCCTGAGGTTCGATCCCGGCCCGCTCCACCATGTACGTGTCCATGAAGGTGGCCGGGTGGAGGGCATTCACCTGGATGGACGTTCCCTCCAGTTCCTCCGCCAGGTCGAAGGCGTGGAGTATCTGGGCCAGCTTACTCCGGGCGTATGGGAGTCCAATGCGTGCCTCGTCTTCTTCACCCACTCCCTCATCCCCGTCGGCCGGCTCCTGCGGGGACTCCGGTTCCGTCCCTCGGTCAGTGGCGGTCGGGGTGTCCGCTGACTCCTGCTCCTCAGGGTCGATCTCCTCCTCCTCAGGCTCCTTCCACCAGGGCTCCTCATCGTCGAACACCAGAGGTGCCTGGGCCAGAGAAGCCACATTGACGATCCTCGCCTCGGGAGCCGCCCTCAGTCTGGGCAGGAGGAGTTCGGTGAGGAGGAAGTGGGAAAGGTAATTGACCTGGAAGACCGGCTCGAGCCCGTCGTCCGTCCACTCCATTCCATCCTCCGCCGATCCGATCCCGGCGTTGTTCACCAGGATGTCCAGCCGGTCGTACCCGGCCACCACGGTCATGGCCAGGGACCGGACCTGGTCCAGTGAGGTGAAGTCGGCGGCGTGGAAGGTTGCGCTACCTCCCGCTTCCAGGATCTCGTCCACCAGAGCGAGACCCCGCTGGGCGCTCCGCCCGTGTACGATGACGTGATACCCCAACTCGTGGAGCCTCCAGGCGATCTCCCGCCCCATGCCGCCGGTGGAACCGGTCACCAGAGCCACCGGGCGCTCCGCCCACTCCTCGCCGATATCCTGGGCCGAGAGCTGCCCCTTCCCTCCTCCCGGATAGGCAGCGGAGGCGAGGATGGGCCCTACCAGGAATACCGCCGCAGCCAGGACACCCACGAGCATCCCTCGAGCCGAGCGGTCCAATGTCGTCGGCCGGCGTCCGGGCCTTCCTCCCGCTTCGCCTGACCGGAGCCTTCTCACGTGGCGAGACCTTCTCTTCCTTCGATCCATATCCCAGCCTCCCGCTGGCAAACACCCGTTCAACACATCCGAGAATACCGTCGCGAACCCGCTGTCACACTGCGATCCGGAATTCAAGTGCCCGCCTGATCCGGAACTCCCTCGCTGAGAGTAACTATTCTCTTTATCTTCCAACCTGTCCTTTGATCACCCCGAGCCCTGACTCGGGGTTCTACACCACCAGAGCCTCAAGGCATCCGGAGCTGATATGATGCGGATCTCGGAGATCCTGGCCCGCAAGTCCCCGATCCTATTCACCATCCGCCCGGACGACACGGTCTATCAGGCCGTGGAGCAGATGGCGGACCGGAACGTGGGTGCCCTCCTGGTAATGGATGAGGGAGGACTGAGGGGAATCATCACGGAACGGGATTACCGGGACAAGATCGTCCTGAAGGGGCGCCAATCCCGTGAGACCCGCGTGGACGAGGTGATGACCGAAGACGTCTACACCGTCCGCGGTGAGGAGTCGGTTGAAGCCTGCATGAGCATCATGACGGACAAGGAGATCCGTCACCTGCCGGTCGTGAATCAGGAAGGCAAGGTGGTGGGGATCATCTCCATCCGCGACCTTGTGGAGAAGGTGATCGACAATCAGCAATTCCAGATCATGACGCTGAGGAAGTACATCGCCGGTCAGTATCCAGGCTGATCCTTCTCGGAGCCGGGTCGAGGTGAAAGCTTGGCCGTCTGGGTGCCACGTGACCCACCCGGCTTATCCAGGCCCATGATGTACTAAGGTTTCGCCGCCCTCCAATCGTTCATCATGTTCGGATCCCCCTCTCCTGAAGACCGACCGTCCGGCGCCGACCGGAACGACGATCCTTTGGGGGACCCGGACCATCCAAGCTCTTCAGCGGCGGGCCTCGCCACCCCTTCCCTGGACCACCTTCATCTCGCCATGGAGGCGGGGCACGTGGGCGTCTGGGAAGTCTCGCCGGCAGATGGCCGCTGTCGCCTGTCTCCCAACACCCCTCGGATCGTCGGCTGGGCCCCCGGCGATGTCCCCACCACGACAGACGAACTCCTCCAGAGGGTCCATCCCAGCGATCGAGTTGGTGTGCGAAGGGACCTTTTCCGGCTCCTTCGGGGGCATGATGCCCCCACCCGACTCGAACTCCGCATCATCCTCCCCGACGGTACCACCCGCTGGATCGAAGCCAGAGGCCATCTGGTGGAAGGGGCTTCGGGGCAACCCGTTGCCACCGGTACCTTCCACGATATCACCGAAACGAAGTGGGCTGAACTGACGCGGCGCATCCGCGACACCCAAGCCACGCAGCTTGCCCGCCAGGCCCGGATTCTCGAACAAACCCAGCGGGTGGCTCGCGTCGGTGGATTCGAGTGGGACAGCTCGTCTGGCACCGGATACTGGACGGACGAGATGTTCCGGCTCCGCGGTGTGGATCCGCGAAGCTTCGATCCCAACCGGGATGATTTCTGGATCGGCTTTGGCGCCCGGGAGCGGGTCGCGATCCGACAAGCGTTGGCTCGGGACGAGGAAGCAGAGCCCGCGCTTCCCCTCCTGCTCCCGTTGCGGCACCCGGAGTCGGGGGTCAGGTGGGTGAGCGTGGTGATCCGGGCCATGAAGGGGGAGGAAGCGACGCCTCTCGCTCCAGGCGACGGTATTCCGGGCTCCTACTACGGAGCCATCACCGACGTTACCGAGCGCACCGAGGAGGTGGAACTCCTCAAGCGCGTGGCCCATCTGATCTCCACCGGCACAGGCACCGCCTTTTTGCAGGCCGTGACCTGGGATCTGGCCGAGACCTTCGGTGCCGACGAGGCCTTCGTCGCCCGCCTTCTCCCTGACCGGGAGGAGGGTGGGCCCAGACTCGGCACCCTCACCCGCTGGACCCGGGGTGGTCGGCATGATCCGGTGGAGTATCCGGTGGCGGGAACGCCCTGCGGGACCGTTGTGGAGGGTAGCCTGCTCCTACTCCCCGAAGGCGCACGGGAACGCTATCCCCACGGAATCCAGGTTCGGGAGACCGTCTGCGACGCCTACGCCGGGGCCCCCCTGGTGGGAAGCGGGGGACAGGTGATGGGGATCCTGGGGGTCCTCTCCGCCACCCCCATGGAACTCCCGGAATCCGCCCCATCCCTCCTCCAGATCTTCGCGGCCCGTGCCGCCGCCGAGTTGGAACGTATGAAAACCGAGGAGGCACTGGCACAGAAGGAACTGGAGTTGAACCAGTCTCAGAAGATGGAGGCCATCGGCAAGCTGGCAGGAGGGATCGCCCACGACTTCAACAACATCCTCACCGTCATCAACGGGAGTGCCGAGTTGGCGCTCACAGATCCCCAGGATGCTGAGGAAGTCCAGCGGTCTCTCGTGGAGATCTACCGATCCGGGAAGCGAGCCGCGGAGTTGACCCGCCACCTTCTGGCCTTCGCCAGGAAGCAGGTCCTGAGCCCCACCGAACTGGACCCAGGCACCGTCGTGGAGGATAGTCATCGGCTTCTGGACCGCCTCCTGGGCGACAGGATCCAGTTCCGGACCCGACTGGGGCACGAGGGCGCACTTGTCCATGTCGACCCCATCCAACTCGAGCGGGCGCTCATAAACCTGGCTCTCAATGCCAGGGACGCCATGCCCGACGGGGGCACCCTCTACATCGCAACCTCCCTGGTGGAGTTCAAGGAAGAACGACGGGTCCACCAGCAGGTCCAGCCGCCGGGCCGTTACCTCCGCATCGCCGTGACCGACACCGGATCCGGAATGACTCCCGAGATCCAGGCGCGGATCTTCGAGCCCTTCTTCTCCACCAAACCCGTAGGGAGTGGGACGGGGCTCGGTCTTCCCTCTGTCTACGGGATCGTGCGCCAGAGCGGGGGCTTCATCTCCGTTGAGTCCGTCCCCGGTGAAGGAAGCACCTTCCACATCGACCTGCCCCCGGTAGCCAACGGGGAACCGCCCCCGGATCCACCCGCCCGAGGCGGGGATCGGTGGACCGTGCTCCTCATCCGGCGCACCGGGGAATCATCAGCGGAGGGGACCCGGCGGATTCTGGAAGAACACGGCCTGCATGTGATCCCCGCCCGCAGCGTCCAGGAGGCCCGGCAGATCCTGGATCGGCCCGGGCTCCCCATCCAACTCGTCATCACCGATCGCCTGGAGGAGGGCCAGGTTCACCTGGGTCTCCGGGGGCCGGAAAACCCACCGGTCCTCCTCCTCTTGCCCCCTGGAGATGTGGGGCCGCGAGCCGGAAGCCTCTTCCCCCATCGCTTCGACCTCCTCCACCGCCCCGTCAGTCCGGAGCAGCTGGCGAGGCGTGCGCTTCAGCTCATCGATGCCCGAATGGCCGGCAACCGCTGAGCCCTTCCGCCCCCCTACCGCAGTTCCACAACCCGAAGAATGGGGAAGCCGTCGTCGAGCCACGGATCCATGAGCCCCCAGGCCGTAAGGCCGTCATCGGATCGGGGCTCCAGGAGGAGGAAGGCCAGACGGGCCAGGGGCTGATCCATGGGGACCACCCACCACTGGGACGGCTCCTGCTCCAGGCTCTCCACGGCCGGAACGTCACCTGGGAGCACCGGCTCCCACTCTCCAACCAGTGTCACTTCGTTCCGCCCCTGGAAGACCCGCTCTGCAACCACGCGCTCCCGGATCCGGAACCCCTCCAACGCAGGGAGTGAACCGTCCCACCCCTGCTCCATCCGGATCCCGTGGGCCCGGAGTCGCTCCACCACCGACGTGAGGTGGGGCGGGATCAGGTAGGCATCCGGCGCCGTCTCGTATTCCGTCCCAACGAAGTGCACGAAGGCCGGCATGGTTTGCTCATGGACCACGTCCCGGCGGCGGAGCATCACCTCCCCAGTCCATGGGTGGAACTCCTCGTCCACCTCCCCCAAGAGGATGGGATGGAGCACTGGCTCATCCGGAAAACCGGCCCGAAGGGGGATCCGTTCCCCCCGCAGGTCCCGCCTGTCTTCCACCTCCACCACCTCCCGGATCCGGTCTCCGTTGACCCGGCTCCACCCCAGGATCTCGTCCACGAAGCGCTCGGTGGCGAGGATCCGGTCTTCGAAGGTGGCGTAGCTGTAGGCTTCGCTCAGCACGGCCAAGCGGTTCCGGATCCCCACGTAGTTGGTGACGAACCGGGGACGGTGATCGAAGGTCCACCAGGCCTCCACGCCACCTCGTGAGAAGACGTTCCCGTAGTGCCACATGTGCCATCCGTACCGGCCCAGCACCCCTTCGGTGGTGGCAGGGAGGAGGTCGTCCCGCACCAGGGTGTCGATGGCGGAGGGGGTCGCCGGGTGGAGTCCGGGGGCATAGGTGAGGTGATACGCGATGCGGGTCCCGTTGGTTGTGTGGAGGTCCACCACCATGTGGGGGTCGTAGTCGGTCATGAGTTGGGCCAGAGAGCGGGCCTCCGGTGCGTCCAGCTTCATCTGGTCCCGGTTCAGGTCTAGCCCCTGGGCGTTGGTCCGGGTCCCCATCCCCCCCACGGGGCCGTGCTGGCGGGGGCGGTTTCGGAGGTCGATCCGTTCGTTCCCGTCGGGATTGTAGTTGGGACCGATGAGGAGGATCAGGTCGTCCAGGAGCCCTGGCCGCAGCTCCAGCGCCAGCTCCCGAACAAGGCGGAGGAGCGCTTCCTTTCCGGCCACCTCACCGGCATGGATATTGGCCTGGAGGTAGATCACCGGGAGACCTTCCGTCCGGGAAGCACGGCGAACCGCCTCCGGTGAGGGATCGGCCACCGGTCCCGCAACCAGGAGGGGGATGACCCGTCCTTCGTTCGAGTAGCCCATCCCAGTGAGGTGGAGGCGGGGATGGACGGCCGCCGCCTGCTCCAGCCACTCCATCACCTCGGCGCTGGAGGCCGACTCCCGGTACTCCGTCCGCTCAGCCCGAAGCACCCATTCCGGGTCGAATTCCCGGTCGGCGCCTTGAGCCGCAGATGCCGCCAGCGGAAGGAGGAGGAGGCCGAGAACGCCGCAGAGGAGGAACGGGGTCAGGCCGGCTCGCCGGCTCGAGGCCGGCCGTGCCGATGGCACTGCTTGGCCCACGGCGGTGCATGGACGGGCGAAGGGCTGGGGCATGGTCGTGGTGGCTTGGAGGAGCGGAGCGGCGCCCGTCACCTGGACAGGGGGTAAGACGAAACGCCCGGACCCGGAATCTATGCCAGGAGTCGCCGCCGCGGGAATCGCCCCCCTCCCCCAGAGACCCGCTCCGGTGGCCTGCGGCGCCTCTCCTGCCTAGCTTCCCTGGATCATCCAATCAACGAGTCCCCTGCTACTCCAACCCGCAGACGAACCGCCATGGTGAAGATCGGAACCCCTGGAACCGCCCAGGCCACTCGCCTCCTCCTCCTGGGCTCAGGTGAACTCGGCAAGGAGGTGGCCATCGAGGCCCAGCGCCTGGGCGTGGAAGTCATCGCCTGCGACTCTTACGAGAACGCACCGGCCATGCAGGTAGCCCACCGGAGCCGGATCCTGGACATGACGGATCCGGAAGCCCTTGAGTCCATGCTCCGGGAAGAGCGCCCCACCCTGGTGGTCCCGGAGGTAGAGGCCATAGCCACCGACGTGCTCCTCCGCCTCGAAGCCCAGCGCTTCCGAGTGGTACCTACGGCTCGGGCCACACGCCTCACCATGGACCGAGAGGGCATCCGTCGGCTGGCCGCCGAGGAACTGGGCCTTCGCACCTCCACCTACCGGTTCTGCGACACCCTTGAGGAGCTGGAGAAGGCCGGGAAGGAGTTGGGCTTTCCCCTGGTGGTGAAGCCAGTCATGTCCTCGTCGGGGAAGGGCCAGAGCGTGGCCCGGAGCCCGGAGGAGATCCGGGATTCCTGGGAAACGAGCCAGGGAGCGGGGCGGGTCGCCGGTGGACGCGTCATCGCCGAGTCCTTCGTCGACTTCGACTACGAGATCACCCTCCTCACCGTCCGCCACGTGGCCGGCACAAACTTCTGCGCGCCCATTGGCCACCGGCAGGAGAACGGAGACTACCAGGAATCCTGGCAGCCCCACCCCATGGCGCCGGCCGCTCACGCCGAGGCGCTGCGGGTGGCCAAGACCATCACCGATGCCCTGGGTGGTTGGGGGATCTTCGGGGTGGAACTCTTCGTTCGGGGTGAGACCGTCTGGTTCAGCGAGGTCAGCCCCCGCCCCCACGACACCGGACTCGTCACCCTGGTGGGGCAGGAACTCTCCCAGTTCGCCCTCCACGTCCGGGCCATCCTGGGGCTTCCCATCCACGGGGTGCGGCAGACCGGACCGGCTGCATCTGCGGTGATTCTGGGACACGGCGATCTGGATGCACCGGTCTATTCGGGGCTGGATGGGGCACTGGTGGAGCCGGACACGGAGCTCCGTCTCTTCGGTAAGCCCCGGGTCCGAGGGTACCGACGCATGGGCGTTGCCCTGGCGAGGGCCGAGAGCGTGGAGCTGGCCAGGGAACGGGCCCGTGCGGCTGCCGCCGCCGTTACCGTGTCCCAGGAAGAGGGCTGACCCGGGCCCCGCCGCCAGTCCCCTCCCCCCCCAACGAACATCCGGAGATCCCATGCACCCAAGGACGCGTCGCTCCCGAGTGTGGTCCCGAGCCGCCCTCGACACCGCTCTCCTCCCCCTCTTCCTTTCTCTACTCGTTCTCATGGGGTGCCAGGACGCTTCCCGGGAGGGGGGCGGAGTAGAGGCCTCCTCGGACGGTGCCACCCTGACGGCGCTTCCGGACGACACGCCCCAACGCGCTGCCGGGACCGACGCCCTCACCACCCATAGGGAGGTGGTGGCGTTCGTGGACGCTCTGGCGGCCGGGAGTGACCGGGTCCAGCGGGGAACCCTGGGCAGGTCGGTGGAGGGGCAGGAAATCCCCTACCTCCGGATCTCCCTCGGTGAGTTCGGAGCGGACCGGGAGAATCGCACCATGGCCATGGTCTTCGCCATGCAGCACGGGAATGAGCACTCGGGCCTCGAGGGCACCCTGGAGATGGCGCTGGAGTTGGCCCGGGGAGATCACGACGACCTCCTTGAGCATGTGGATCTCCTGGTGGTGCCCTCGGTGAACCCCGACGGCTCCGACCGCTACGAGCGTCGGAATGCGGAGGATGTGGATCTGAACCGCTCCCACCTCATCCTGGACGGGGTGGAGGTGGAGTTGCTCCGGGAGCTCTTTCATCGCTGGGAGCCCGAGGTCACCCTGGACATCCACGAGTACTTCCCCTGGAGCGGTACCTGGCTGGACCGGGGGTGGATCCGCCTCTTCGACCTGCAGATCGGCCTGGCCACCAATCTGAACACCGATCCCGGGATCCAGGCCCTGGCGGAGGAGGGCTTCCTGCCCCGGGCCATGGCCACCCTGGAGGAGGCCGGGTTCACCTCCCACAACTACATCGTGGGCTCACCTGATGGCCTGCGTTGGTCCACCACCAACATCAACGATGGGCGCCAGGGGTTCGCCATCCTTCACACCCTCTCCTTCATCTACGAGGGGAGGAGGGAGCGGGAGTCCGGAGAGCGGATCCGGCACCGGGCCGAGGCACAGCGCCTGGGGATCGAGACCTTCCTCCGGTTCCTGGCCCATGAGGGAGAGCGGGTCCGGGCTACGGTGAGAAACGCCCGGCAGCGTGCCGAGCGGGGCGAGATCCGGGAGGTGGTGCTCACCATGGGGCGGGCCCACGGCGACGGTCCCCTGGTGATCCCCGTCGAGCAGGCCGAACGAAGGGATGGCGAGTGGGTGGTCGTCGACACAGTGCAGGTCGCCATCGACGCCTTCCGCCCGGTGGTGACCCGGGGGCGGGTGGCGGAGCTACCCCAGGCCTACCTGATCCCCGCCGCCGAGGGGGAGGTGGCCGCCCTTCTCCGGAGACACCGGGTGGAGATGGAGGAACTGGCTCCCGGGACGGAGCTCCAGGTGGAGCGCCTCCGCATCGAGGGCTTCACCACTGAGGAGCTTGAGAACCCCACCCGGATCCCCGACGTCTCCCGGACCGTGCAGACACACCGTACCGAACCGGGCGACGTCCTGGTTCCCACGGCCCAGCTCCGGGGACTCCTGGTCGCCACGGCGCTGGAACCCGAGTCCATGCACGGCCTCTGGCGCTACGACGCCTTCTCCCACCTGGGGGAAGAGGGGGAGGTCCCCATCCTCCGGGTCCTGGGGAGGTAAGGGAACGGGCTTCCGGCCGGGCACCGTGGACCCGCAGGCCGTCGGGTGCCTTCCTCCGGACCCCCGCCACAACCGATCGCCGCCGAGGGGGCCTCACAGCCCCCTCGGGCCGGAGCGGCACCCTCAATCCAGGGAGAATCGATACGTGCCCCCATCCCTCCGGAACCCCATGCGCTCCAGGTACCTGGAGTGCACCCGATTGCCGGGCGGCGAGTGGATCTCCCGGATCCCCTTCCGCCGGAAGTGGTCCGCCTGATCCTGGAAGAGGAAGCGTCCCACCTTGAAGTCCCGGTAGTCCGGCGTCACGTAGTCCAGCCCCACCTCCAGCCGGCCGTCGCCCCTCACCGTCCCCACCAGAAGACCGGCGGGCACCAGATCCCTGAGCACGAAGACCTGAAGGCGATCCGCCTTGCCGCCCTTCACACCGGAAAACTCCGGCTGGAAGCCGGCGATGTCGTCCCGGTAGAAGTCCAGGAAGGCGTGGAGGTACTCGTTGTCAGGTCCCACCGGAAGGAGACGGAAGAACTCCCTGGACCGGTAGATCCGGGCCAGATACCACAGATTCACCCCCACGATGAAGGCATTCACCGCCGCCACAGGGATGGAGCCGATGAGCACGCCGTACACCGCGAAGGTGACCGCACCGGCCAGATTGACCACCCGGAGCCGGACGATCCGGGACATGGTGAGTGAGATGGCCACCAGGACGGAGGCCACATAGCCGATGATCTCGTAGAGGAGCGAGGTCTCCATGGGGGATGAGCAGGTGGTGGGGGATCAGATGCGGATGGGCTCCACCGTCCCCTGGAGCCGGCTCCGCTCCGCCGCGAAGGCCATGACGTGGCTCTCCACGGAGGCGTCCAGGCTGGAGGTCAGGAGTGAGGCGTCCTGCTGGGCCACGGCCCGGACCCAATTGGCCATGAGGCGCCAGTCGCCCCCGCCGTGCCCGTCTCCCCTCACCTCTTCCAGCTCCAGGGTACGGGTCTCCAGGACCGTGTGTTCCCGGGTCTTGAAGTCGTGGATCTCCATCTGCCGCATATCCCCCTCAATGTACCCCATGCTCCCCATGATCCGGGTGCGACGTCCGCCCCAGGGAGTGAAGGCCTCCATGCTGAAGCTGGCGGTGATCCCGTCACGGAAGCGGATGTTGGTCACGTAGTGGTCGCACTGGTCGTTCTCCATCCGGTAGACGCACCGGCCGTAATCCGTGGTCCGGAGCGCCTCCAGGATCGCCTCTTCCTGCCGCTCCTGCTCATCCGGGAGATCGAAGACATGGAGGCGCTGACGGTTCCGGTGGTAGATGCGGAGCGCCGAGTAGGGACACTCTGCCTCCACGGCGCATCCGTTCATGCAGCGGTCGGTACTCCCGGGGGGCGCGTTCTCGCGCCGGAACCAGGAGAGATCACCGAAAGCCTGGATGGCCTCGCTCTCACGGCCCACAATCCAGCGCAGGAGATCCAGGTCGTGGGACGACTTGGCCAGGATGATGGGCGCGGTGGCGACGCTGTCGTGCCAGTTTCCCCGGACGAAGGAGTGGGCCATGTGGACGTGCTCGATGGGCTCGAAGTGCTGGATGCTCACCAGCCGTCCCACGGCGCCACCCTGCACCAACTCCCGGAGCCGTTCGAAGTAGGGGGCAAAGCGGAGCACGTGGCAGACCGCCACGATGCGCCCCGTCTCCCGGGTCAGCTCCAGAATCTCCAGGCACTCCTTCTCCGATGGGGAGATGGGCTTCTCCAGAAGGATGTCGTACCCCATCCGAAGCGCCTCCATGCAGGGTCCGTAGTGAAGATCGTCAGGGGTAGCGATGATGATGGCATCGGCGAACTTCGGCTGCCGAAAGACGTGCTCCCAGGTGGTGAAGGCTCGCTCCTCCGGGATCCCGTGGGCCTGCATGTGGCGCTCCCGCCGGATGGGAACCGGCTCGGCCACCCCCACAATTTGGAGTTGCTCCGGGTACTCCAAGGCATAGTTCCCGTAGATGTTGCCCCGGGCACCGGCCCCCAGGGTGATGGCGGTGACCGGCTGCTCCGGCCGGAATCGCTCCTCTTCCAGGGGAAGGATGAGGGGTCTGCCCCCCTCATCCCGGGCCCATTCGGACCAGGGGAAGAAGGCACCTCCCACCATGACGCCCATGGTGCGGATGGATTCGCGGCGGGTGAAGGTACGGGGCATGGCTCGACGCTCCTTCCTTGCGGGTGGGATCCGGACCCATCAGCGAGTCCTGATGACTGGCCCTCAGCCTACCGACCGGTGCCGGGTCCGGCAAACCCCAGGACACCCTCCTTCTCCCGGAAATGGGCGCCCGGACCTGCTTCAGTCAGGAGGAAGGCCTCGCCGGATCGCGTCTCGGGGAAGCGCGCCCGGTAGTGGGCCGCCCACCGGTCCAGAAAGACCTGTGCTTCAGCCTTGGGCACCAGGGCCCATACCGCCCCTCCGAACCCGGCGCCGAAGGCGGACGCCGCCGGCGCACCGAGCCACCGGGCCGAGCGGACCAGAAAACGGGTCTCCGGCACCTGGTTGCCCAGAACCTCTTCCGCCATCCGCTGGGAACGGTGAACGGCCCTCCCCAGGAGGGTGAGCCGGCGCTCCGGGGGAACGAGAGGCCTGTGGGCGCCGGGGGAAGGATCGCTCAGCGGAGTGAGAGGTAGCCGTTCCGCAGGCGTCCGGGCCCCCTGGGTCGGCACATCGAGCCCCCCCAGGTACCAGGCGGCGGCGGGAACCACCTGGAGGCACTCTCGCCGGAACTGGCGGAACCGGCGGAGAAGGCTCTCGGGAGCGCCGGCCCCGGCGAGACGGGCTTCCACCCGCCGTGCCCAGCGGAGGGGATCATCGACGTCGCGGCTCCCCGTCCCGGACCCGAGCCGGAGGATGCCCCCCAGGTGAGGCTCGGGCCCGCCGGCGACCTCCCTCCAGAGGGCGGCGAGCCGGCCTGTCTGCCGGGAGAGGGCGTTGTACCGGTCCCGAGCGGCTCCGGCTTTCGGGGCCGCCACACCGGAGACTGCCACAGCCAGGACGAAGTCTCGTGGAAAGGGCACCACAGCCTCGAGCCGGGCCGGGCGGTAGGCCAACTGGAGCGCGGCGCCCTGGTTCCCCAGGAGGATGGCTGCGTGGTCCTGGCACCCGCCCTCGGTGTGGGCCCCGCCCCGCTCCACCGCGGCCAGGTACTCGGCCATCTTCAGGCGGACCCCCACCTCACTCCCCAGGTCGGGCGCTTGCTCCCGAACCTCACCGGCGGAAGCCCAGGGGCCGGTCCAGGGGGGCGGGCCCAGGGCTCCGCGAAGGAGACCCAGGGCAGCGGCCACGGTGAGCGCCGAAGAACTGCTCATCCCCGCCGCCCGAGGGAGGGTGGAGGTCAACTCCAACTCCACCTCCACCGGGACGTTGCCCAGACCGGGGACGTCCTGGACCAGCGACGACACCACGGCGGCGAGGTAGCGTTCCCAGAGAGGGATCCGAGCCCCCTCCGGACCGGACTCCCTGGATGTCCCGTCCCCGACGCCCAGGGCGAAGACAGCCCGCTTTCGCCGATCCCGGTCGTGGACGACGAGGCAGCCCGGCCCCCCTCCCTCCCCATCGCCGTCCCGTCGCCGGATCCGTCCGGCCACCGAGATCCCCTGAAGGGTGGCCACCACGAGACTTCGCCCGCCGGCGTAGTCGGT
>SKJY01000055.1 GCA_007121775.1 Gemmatimonadota bacterium | reverse complement strand
GGCCGGTGGATCCAGTTGGTTCCCGGCCGGTGGACCCGGCCCACCATCCCGGGAAGCGTCTACACCCATTGAGGAGGGAGGATTCGTTGGTTCGCGTCACACTCGTTCTGGTCCTGATGGGTTGGGGCATCCTGGGGTGCGAGTCTACCCCGGCGCGGGAGGAGGGAGAGCCGCTTCGGGTAGTCACCACCGTGGGAATGATCACCGATGTGGTGGAGCGTGTGGGGGGGACGCGAGTGCGGGTCCACGGACTCATGGGTCCCGGGATCGACCCCCATCTCTACAGGGCCAGCGCCGGTGACGTCCGCCGTCTGGACGGGGCGGACCTGATCATCTACAACGGGTTGAATCTGGAGGCATCGCTGGGCCGGGTTCTGGAGGAGATGCGAGGGCGGACCCGGACGCTGGCCGTGGCCGAAGCCATCCCCCCATCCCTGCTGCTCGAAGATCCGGACACCCCCGGGGCCCTGGATCCCCATGTCTGGCACGACGTGCGCCTCTGGATGAAGGTGGTGGAGACGGTAGCCGCCACCCTGGAGGAGATGGATCCCGATGGGCGCGATCTCTTCAGTCGGAACGCGGCCCGCCTCTTGGGTGAACTGGACGACCTGGACCTCTGGATCCGGGCCCAGGTGACTCGGATCCCGGAGGAAGGGCGGATCCTGGTCACCGCCCATGACGCCTTCGGATACTTCGGCCGGGCCTACGGGTTTCGGGTGGAAGGGCTCCAGGGCATCACCACCCTGACGGAGGCCGGGACCGGCGACGTCCAGCGGGTGGCCGGCCTGGTGCGTGAATACGGACTTCCGGCCATCTTCATCGAGTCGTCCCGTCCCCGACGGAATGTGGAGGCGGTTCGGGCCGCCGTCAGGGCCCGGGGTGTGGGAGTGGAGATCGGGGGGATTCTCTATTCGGACGCGCTCGGTGACCCGGCATCGGGCGCCCACCACTACGAGGGATTCATGCGGGCCAATGTACGGACCATCGTGGAGGCGCTGGCTGCGCCGGAGACTTCCCGGCGGCAGCCGGGAGGAATCCGAACGTGACGGAGGAGGGAAGAGCCGGATCCGCGGAGCGCCACCTTCTTGATGGGGCCGGTGACGCGCCGGTGCCGGCGCTTTCGGTGGATGACCTCACCGTCGCGTATCGGGAGCAGCCGGTCCTGTGGGATGTGGATCTGCGGATCCCACAGGGCTCCGCCACGGCCATCGTTGGCCCCAACGGCGCTGGGAAGACGACCCTGATCCGGGCCATCCTGGGGCTCATCCCCCGGGCAGCCGGTCGGGTGCGGATCCTGGGCCGGCCGCTGGAGGAGGTGCGTCGCGAAGTGGCGTACGTGCCCCAGCGGGGGAGTGTGGACTGGGACTTCCCCACCTCGGTGGAGGATGTGGTTCTCATGGGGACCTACGGACGGCTCGGGTGGTTCCGGCGGCCGGGAGCCCAGGAGCGTGAGGCGGCACGTAGGGCCCTTGAGCGGGTGGAGATGTCTGCGTTTGCCGACCGCCAGATCTCAGAACTCTCCGGGGGGCAGCAGCAACGGGTCTTCCTGGCCCGGGCGTTGGTGCAGGATGCCCGGGTCCACTTCCTGGATGAACCCTTTCAGGGCGTCGACGCCCGCACCGAGCGGGCCATCATGGGGGTCCTCCACGAACTTCGGGACCGGGGGGACACGGTAGTAGCGGTCCATCACTCCCTTCAGACCGTCCCCGACTACTTCGACCGGGTGATCCTCCTGAATGTCCGGCTCATCGCCGCCGGGGAGGTGGAGACGGTTTTCACCGAGGAGAACCTCCGGGTCGCCTACGGGGGCCGGATCCCCTATGTGGCGGCGCCTCCGGCCGGTGAGGGCCCCGGCGGGGGGGGCTCCGGGATGGGAGGGGACGATGGGATCCCAGGCGGTGCTACCGGAGGAGCTACCGGCCGGGATATGCCAGGCAACGCCAAAGGTGGGGGGCACTGATGGGAGACGGGTTTCTCTCTGCCCTCCTCACCGATCCCACCCTCCGGGTCGTCGGGCTTGGAGCCGGCGCCGTGGGTGCGTTGGCGGGAGCGCTGGGATGCTTCGCCCTCCTGCGACGGCAGAGCCTCCTCGGTGACGCCGTCTCCCACGCCGCCCTCCCCGGGATCGTGCTGGCCTTTCTCCTGACCGGTTCGAGAGCCACACCTGTCCTGGTTCTGGGGGCGGCCTTTGCCGGTTGGATGGGCACCCTCTTCGTCATGGCGGTGGTCCGCCACTCCCGGGTCCCTGAAGATTCAGCGCTGGGCATTCTCCTCTCGGTCTTCTTCGGTGCCGGCCTCGTCCTCCTCACCTACCTGCAGCGCACCCCCACCGCGGCTCAGGCGGGACTCGACACCTTCCTCTTCGGACAGGCGGCCACCTTGCTGATCCAGGATGTGATCCTGGTGGTGGGGGTCGGCGCGGTGGCGATCTTGCTACTGGCCCTCTTCTGGAAGGAGATGAAGCTCCTCTGCTTCGACGGGGAGTACGGGCGGGTGCAGGGGATCCCCATGAACCGGATGGATGTGCTCCTCACATCCCTTCTGGTGGTGGCCATCGTACTGGGTCTTCAGACGGTGGGCGTGGTGCTCATGAGCGCCCTTGTGGTGGCGCCGGCGGCGGCGGCTCGCCAGTGGACCGATTCCCTGGGTGTGATGGTGCTCCTGGCCGGGGTCCTGGGTGGCCTAGCGGGGGTGGGCGGGGCGTGGGTCAGCACCTTGGGGGACGGGATTCCCACCGGTCCCACCATCGTCCTCCTGGCCTCGGCGGTGGTGGTGGTCTCCATCCTGGCAGCTCCCCGGCGCGGCATTCTCTGGGACCGGATCCGACTCCGTCGGACCCGTGCGCGCCTCCGGAGCGGCTCACCCGGCTCCGCCCTCCCGGGAGACACTCCCGGAGGAGGTGTCTGATGCCGCTGCATCTGGAGATCCAGCTCCTGGCGGTGGTGGTCGCGGCGGCCTGCGCTCTACCGGGCGTCTTCCTGGTACTCCGGCGGGTTTCCCTCATCAGCGACGCCATCTCCCACTCGGTCCTCCTGGGGATCGTCCTGGCTTTCTTCTGGGTCCGGGACCTGACCCACCCGGCCCTGGTGGTGGGCGCCACCGCCACGGGCATTCTCACGGTGGTTCTGGTGGAGGCCCTCCACCGGAGTGGCAGGGTGAAGGAGGACGCCGCCATCGCTCTGGTCTTTCCCGCACTCTTCTCGCTGGCCGTCCTTCTCATCGCCCGGTACGCAGGTCAGATGCACCTGGATGTCCACTCTGTGCTCCTGGGGGAGATTGCCCTCTCCCCCTTCCGACGGTGGGAGATGGGAGGGGTGGATCTTGGACCCCGGACCCTCTGGATGATGGGCGGCATCCTGGTGCTCAACGCTGCCGCCATCCTCATCCTCTGGAAGGAACTCAAGCTCTCCACCTTCGATCCGGCCCTGGCAGCGGCGCTGGGGTTCTCACCCGTCGTCCTTCACTACTCCTTCATGGCCCTGGTCTCGGTGACGGCGGTGGGAGCCTTCGATGCGGTGGGGTCCATCCTGGTTGTGGCCCTGATGATCGCTCCGCCGGCAACGGCGTGGCTCCTCACCGATCGTCTCACCCACATGGTGGGGCTGAGCGTCCTGCTGGCGGTGTCGGCGGCGCTCAGCGGCTTCTGGGGCGCCTGGATCCTGGACGTCTCCATCGCCGGGGCCATGGCTACCATGACCGGCGTAGGATTCGTTCTCGCCTTCTTCCTGGCCCCGGACAGGGGTGTGCTGGCTGGGATTCGGCGCCGGACCCGACAGCGGGTGGAGTTCGCCGGTATGCTCCTGGCCGTGCACCTTCTGAACCACGAGGGCACCCTCGACGAGGTCCAGGAGACCCGGATCGACCACCTGCAGCAGCACCTCCGGTGGTCTCCGGACTTCGCCCGCCGGGTCATCAACCGGGCCGAGCGGGTGGGCTGGGTGCGGCGGGAAGGAAGCGAGCGGCTGCGTCTCACCCCCCTGGGACGGGAGACGGCTCGAGTGGGGATGACCAGGTAGCCCGACCTCCCTTTGTTCGATTGACACCCTCGGGGTGGTCTGCGAGTATAAGTGGCTTGAGAACAGACTCCGGACGCGGAGTTCGACCGGAACCCGCCGGATCCCGGGGGGACACCCCCGGCCCGCCGACCTTCCAACCCCTGACGCCATTATGTTTTCCTCGATCCGGGTACGGATCATCCTGATCCTGGCCGTCATCGGCTTTTCAGGATGGTACCTGTACTCCAACTACCAGCAGACCGGCTCTATCGTGAAGCTGGGCCTCGACCTCCAGGGTGGGATGCACCTGGTCCTGGAGGTGGATGATCCGGACGGGACCATGTCGCTGGAGGCCCGTTCCGACGCTATCGACCGGTCCGAGCGCATCATCCGGAATCGGATCGACGAACTGGGCGTCGAGGAGCCAATCGTCCAGAAGGTGGGCCAGGACCGACTCATCGTGGAGTTGGCGGGAGTGGACGATGAGGAGCGGGCTCGGGAACTGGTCGGGCAGACTGCCATGCTGGAGTGGAAGTTGGTCCGGCCCATCTCCCAGGTCGAGGCTGCGCTGAGCCGCATCGATCGGGCCATCGTGGCAACCCTGGGGGCCGACTCGCTCCGGGCTTTGGGCCGTGCCGTGGAGGTGTCGCCGGAGGAAGCGGACGAGGTGGCGGATCTCCTCTTCCGCACGGATCCGGACCAGGAGCCTGCTGAACCGGAGGAAGAGGATCCGCAGGTGGTGGACGAGGAGGCTGAGGCGGCGCTCCAGGAGCTGGAGGCCGAAGCCGACCTGGCTGCCGAGGAGATGGCGCTCCGGCCCTTTACCTCCCTCCTCCTCACCAGCGACGGGGACGGCGAGTTCCTCCTCCTGAATGAGGACTTCGCCCTGGCCCGCTCCTTCCTGGAGCTTCCTGAGGTGCAGGCTGTTCTTCCCCGGGAGATCTCCCTCCAGTTTCACTGGGAGCCGGTGGCCATCGGCGGCCGGCTCTACCGGGCTCTCTACGTCCTCGAGCGGAACCCGTTCATAACCGGTGAGATGCTGGAAGACGCCACCGCTACCCGGGACCAGCAGTTCAACCAGGCCATCGTCCAGTTCCAGCTCTCCCGAGCCGGCGGACGGCTTTTCGGAGACGTGACGGGTCGGCACATCGGCGACCGCATCGCCATCCTCCTGGATAACGAGGTCGTGAGCGCTCCGGTGGTCCGCTCACGCATCGGCGCCCGCGGTCAGATCGAGTTGGGCCAACAGGATATGGAAGAGGCCCGGGATCTGGCGCTGGTCCTGCGGGCCGGTGCTCTGCCGGCTCCCCTTCGGATCATGGAAGAGCGCACCGTGGGACCGTCCCTGGGTCAGGACTCCATCGATCAGGGGATGAGGGCCGGCCTCATCGGGTTGGTCATGATCATTCTCATCATGATCGCCTACTACAGGTTCACCGGTGTGCTGGCGGTTCTGGCGCTCAGCGTCTATGTGGCCCTGGTCCTGGGTGGACTGGCTGCGCTGAACGCCACCCTCACCCTCCCGGGGATCGCCGGCCTTATCCTCTCCATCGGTATGGCCGTGGATGCCAACGTGCTCATCTTCGAACGGATCCGGGAGGAGTTGGCCGAAGGTCGAGCCGTGCGAACCGCCGTGGATGAAGGGTTCGGGCACGCACTCTCGGCCATCGTCGACGCCAACATCACCACTCTCATCACCGCGCTCATCCTCTTCCAGTTCGGCACCGGGCCGGTTCGGGGCTTCGCGGTGACCCTTTCCATCGGGATCATCGCTTCCTTCTTCACGGCTCTCTACGTCACCCGGACCCTCTACCTCGTGTATCTGCGGGGGAAGAAGGCCCAGGACACGCTGAGCATCTGAGGTCGTCGGATATGAAATTCTGGATCTTCAGAAACGCCCGCTACCCCTTCCTCGAATGGCGGAAGAAGGCCTACGTCTTCTCGGCGACGGTTCTTTCCATCGGGATCCTGGCCATGGTGGCCAATGTCATCCTCATCGGGAACTGGCAGAGCTACGGTGTGGACTTCACCGGCGGAACCCGCATCCTGGTCGAGCTTCCGGAGGGTGTGACGGAGGCTGAACTCCGAGAGGCCCTGGGCGGAGCGGAGGCGCCGCCGGTGAGTCGGTTCGGCGCCGAAAACGAATTCACCATCCGGGCCCCGGCGGAGGAGGGGGTGGCCGCTGAGGTGGTGGCGAACCGGATTCGCGACCAGATCGCCGCCAGCCCGGCCATCGGCGAATTCGAGGTCCTTCAGACCGAGTTCGTGGGGCCCACCATCGGGGCCGAGCTCCAGCAGCAGGCGCTCCTGGCCATCCTGATCTCGTTCTTTGCCACCCTCATCTATCTGGCCTTCCGCTTTGAATTCCGGTTCGGGCTCGCTTCCATCATCGCCACCGTGCACGACATCGTCCTCACCCTGGGATTCCTGGCCCTCTTTCGGGTGGAGATCTCACTTCCAACGGTGGCGGCGGTGCTCACCATCATCGGGTACTCCCTGAACGATACCATCGTGGTATTCGATCGCATTCGGGAGAACCTGAACAAGAAGGGCGGACGCCGTGAAGATCCGGTGAAGCTCATCAACCGCTCCATCAATGAGGTGCTCCCTCGGACCGTTCTCACCTCGGGGACGACGTTGGCGGTACTTCTGGCCCTACTCATCCTGGGCGGGGCGGTGATCCGGGACTTCACCATCGTGTTGATCCTCGGGGTCATCATCGGTACCTACTCCTCCATCTTCGTGGCATCGCCGGCACTCCTTGAGATCCAGAAGAAGTTCGGGACCAAGGAGGAGGCGGAACGGAAGAAGCGGCAGCGTTCCCGGAAGAAGAAGAAGGAGGCCATCCCGGTCTGACGGCCGGGACCTGAGGGACCGATGTGACCGGGGGTGGGCTCCGCCCGGGGGCGGAGCCACCCCCGGACCAGTGAACAGCCCCCCCTGAGCTCCATGCTCGTCGATACCCACTGTCATCTCAGTCATGAGCGCTACGCCTCCGACCTCCCCGGTGTCCTTGAACGGGCCGCCGCGGAAGGGGTCGGGGGCGTTGTCGCCATCGCCTCTACCCTGGACGACGCCCGGAGGCTTGCGGACCTGGTGTTGGATCAGACCGGAGCCTCGTCCACGCGTCTCTTCCGGACCGCCGGAGTTCACCCGCACCACGCCGGAGCGGTCACCCGGGGTCTCCGGAGCCGCCTTCTGGACGAACTGTCCCGTGAACCCCGTCCCGTGGCCGTGGGCGAGTGTGGCCTAGACTTCCACTACGACTTCGCCTCGCCCGAGGCCCAGAGGTCGGTTTTCCATTTGCAGATGGAGGTGGCGGCAGAGACGGGGCTTCCACTGGTGGTCCATTGTCGGGAGGCCGAGTCGGAGATGATTCCCATGGTTCGAGAAGCGGGCGAGGGCGGCGTGCGGGGAGTCCTTCACTGCTTCCCAGGGGATCTGACTCTGCTGGAGACGGCCATGGAGGCCGGGTGGATGGTCTCGTTCACCGGACTGGTGACCTTCCGGAGCTTTGAGGGGGCAGAGGCAGTCCGTCAGGTGCTTCCCGACCGGTACATGTTGGAAACCGACGGGCCCTACATGGCCCCCATCCCCCATCGGGGGAAGCGGAACGAGCCTGCTTTCGTGCCCCGGATCCGGGACCGGGTGTCCGAGCTTCGTGCCGAGTCTCCGGAGGCAGTGGCCCAGGCCACTACGGCCAACGCCCGGGCCTTCTTCCAGCAGCCCGGGTTCTGAGGCCAAGTCATGCGCCGCACCATCCGCATCCTCCCTGATTCCGTCGCCAACCAGATCGCCGCCGGCGAGGTGGTGGAGCGTCCGGCTTCGGTGGTGAAGGAGTTGGTGGAGAACGCCCTGGATGCCGGCGCGACCCGGGTGGAAATCTCCCTGGAGTCCGGGGGGAAGCGGATGATCCGGGTGGCAGACGACGGGGACGGGATGATCCGGGAAGACGCCCTCCTGGCGCTGGATCGCCACGCCACCTCCAAGATCGCCTCCGCCGACGATCTGCGCGGGGTTCCCACCTTCGGGTTCCGAGGTGAGGCGCTCCCCTCCATCGCCTCCGTCTCCCGCCTCGCCGTTGAGACCCGCCACGGATCTGAAGGCGTCGGAACCAGAGTCCGGGTGAAGGGGGGGACCATCACAGGGGTGGAGGATCTTCCGCGCACACCTGGGACCACGGTGACCGTAGAGTCGCTCTTCTTCAATGCCCCGGCCCGCGCCCGGTTCCTGAGAACGCCGGCGGTTGAAACCCGGGCCGTGTCCGAACTCCTGAGCCCCCTATGCCTGGCCCATCCGGAGGTCCGGCTCTCCCTGGAGTCCGGAGGTAAGTCCCTCCTGGATCTTCGTGGTGGGGTCACCCTTCTTCAGCGGGTGGGTGAGTTGTGGGGAGCGGAGGTGCGGGAAACGCTCCTGGAGGTTGAGGGCGAATCCGGGGGGCGCCGGGTCTGGGGGCTGATCCAGCGCCCCGACACGGTGCGACCCGGATTTCGGCGAACGGCGCTCTTCGTGGCCGGTCGCCCCTTTCGGGAGGCAGGGATTCTGAGGGCCGTGGACCGGGGGTATCGCACCACCATCCCGCCGGGCCACAGGCCGTGGACCGTTCTCTTCCTGGAGGTCCCTCCCGGAGAGGTGGATGTGAATGTCCACCCCACCAAGGCAGAAGTCCGCTTCCGGGACCGGAGCGGGATCGAGGCACTGGTGGAAGAGTCGGTCAGGCGAGCGCTGGAGGGCGAGGATAGCGCTGCGCGGCTGGACGGGGGACGGGCCACCGGCACCACCGGGAAGAGCGGGGGTGCCCCCGGGACGGGCGGAGACGCCCCGGGAGACCTCCCCGCCATCGCGGCGGCGGAGGGACACCGGGCAGCGCCTACTGACCGCCCGGAGCAGAAGGCTGGCGTGGAGGGGGGGGCGGCCGGGGCAGGAAGAGTGGTTCGGGAACGACCGGGACGCTCCGTGGGGACCGGGGGCCCCCGGCGTCCGGCGGGGGAGGCGGTGGAGGATTCCCAGATGGGACTCTTCCTTCCGGCCGATGGAGGAAGGGAAGCGACAGGCCCGGGCACGACCGGCAATCCAGATCCGGCATACGAGGACGCAGGTCAGGGGCGGGACGACATGGACACCCTCCCATCCCTGGCCCGCCCCCGGCTCTGGCAGATCCATCGGGCCTGGATCATGGCGGAGGTGCGAGACGGGATCCTCCTCATCGATCAGCACGCTGCCCACGAGCGGGTTCTCTTCGAGCAGATCATGGCGCGATTCCAGGGCGAGGGAGGCGAGAGCCAGCGGCTGCTCTTCCCCTTCACCGTCCGCCTCACCCGGGCCGAGCACGACTTGGTGATGGACCTGGCCGGTCTCCTGAACCGGGCCGGCTTCGAGGTAGAGGGCTTCGGGGGAGATACGGTCATCGTCCACGCCGTTCCCAACCCCCACCCCCACTTCGACGCCGAGGGGTGCTTCAGGGAGATGGTGGACGAACTCACCCACGGCTCGCCCCTGGTTCGTTCGGCCCGGAACCAGCATGAGCGGGTGGCCATGAGCTACGCCTGCAAGGCCGCCATCAAGGCGGGTCAGCCCCTGGAGTTGCGGGAGATGCAGGAACTCTTCGATCAACTCTTCGCCACTGAGCTTCCCTTTCACGACGTGCACGGACGCCCCACTACCGTCCGCCTGACGCGCACGGAGCTGGAGCGGAAGTTCGGGCGATGATCGGCCAGCCCCAGGCCCTGGCCATCACCGGGCCCACCGGATCGGGAAAGACGGCCCTCTCCGTGCCCCTGGCCCGCCGATTGGGTGGCGAGATCATCTCCATGGACTCCCGCCAGGTCTACCGGGGGATGGATATCGGCACTGACAAGGTGGATCCGGAGAGCCGAGGGGGCGTCCCCCATCTTGGGCTGGATCTGGTGGAGCCGGCGGACCGCTTCTCGGCGGCGCGGTGGGCCCGTCTGGCCCGGCGGTGGATCCGGGAGATCCGGGCTCGGGGGCAGCTTCCCCTTCTGGTGGGCGGGACAGGATTCTACCTGAAGGCGCTTCAGGAGCCGATCTTCCGGGAACCGCCCCGGGATCCTGTGAGGCGGGGGGAACTGGAGAGCTGGCTCGGCGGATTGTCCCGGGAAGAATTGGTCCGGTGGACCGAGTGTCTCGATCCGGAGCGGGCGGCAGTGGCGGCGGATGGAGGCAGGCAGCGGTTGATCCGGACCCTGGAGGTGGCGATCCTGACAGGGCATCCCCTCTCCTGGTGGCACCGGAACGCACCACCGGCCTGGCCGGCGGTCCCGGTGGCTGTAGTAGTGCTGGAGGTGGTGCCCGAAGAGCTGGATCGGCGCATCGACCATCGGGCCAGGAGGATGTTCGAACGGGGGCTCCTGGACGAGGTCCGGCGGCTTCTGGAGGGTGGGGCTCGCCCGGAGGATCCTGGGATGACCGGGACCGGGTACAGGGAGGCCGCCGCCGTCCTGGCCGGGCGGATGGAGCTCGAGGAGGCGGTGGAGGCGGTGCAACGGGCTACTCGCCGGTACGCCCGGCGCCAGCGCACCTGGTTCCGGCACCAGCTCCCGGACACGGGGGTGCTCCGCCTCGACGCGACCCTTCCTCTGGGCAGGCAGCTGGAAGAGGTTGCCCGGTGGGCCAGAGAGCAGGGGCTTCCACTCCCATCAGAGGAGAAGGTCGAGTGAAAATCGGGATCACATGCTATCCGACCTACGGCGGGTCCGGGGTCGTGGCCACGGAGTTGGGGCTCGAGTTGGCCGAGCGGGGCCACGAGGTCCACTTCGTCTCCTACGCCCAGCCCTTTCGCCTGGACCGTTTCCGGGAGCGGGTCTACTTCCATGAGGTAGAGATGGACCCCTATCCCCTCTTCGAGCATCCGCCCTATTCGGTGGCTTTGGCGGCGGCGATCCACGATGTGGCGGTCCATCACGAGCTGGATCTGGTCCACGTCCATTACGCCATCCCCCACGCCACCTCGGCGTGGATGGCCCGGGAGATGCTCCTCCCAGGCCGCGCCCCCAAGGTGGTGACCACCCTGCACGGCACCGACATCACCCTCACCGGCAAGCATCCGTCTCTGCACTCCATCACTCGCTTCTCCATCCAGAAGTCCGACGGGATCACGGCAGTTTCCCGTTTCCTCCGGGACGAGACGGAGGCGAGCTTCGGGGTGAATGGCGGGCGCATCCAGGTGATCCCCAACTTCATCGACACCCAGCGGTACCGGAGGGACCGGAAGCCGTGTCACCGGGCCACTCTGGCGCCTGGCGGCGAGAAGATCCTCATGCACATCTCCAACTTCCGTCCGGTGAAGCGGGTGGAAGAGGTGATCCGGGTCTTCGCCGGAGTCCGAAGCGAGGGGGAGGCTCGACTGGTCATGGTGGGCGACGGACCCGACCGCCCCCGGGCACAGGCGCTGGCCGACGCCCTGGGGGTGGCCGACGACGTCCTCTTCCTGGGGAAGCACACGCCGGTGGAGGAGCTCCTGGCCTGCGCGGACCTCTTCCTTCTTCCCTCCGAGTCCGAATCGTTCGGGCTGGCGGCGCTGGAGGCCATGGCGTGCGGGACGCCGGTGGTGGCCACCAGGGTGGGGGGGGTGCCCGAGGTGGTGGTGGATGGTGAGACGGGGTTCCTCCACGATCTGGACGACACCGAGGGGATGGCGGCTTCAGCCTGTCGCCTTCTGGGCGACGACGGGCTCTGGAGCCGCTTCAGCGAGGCGGGGCAGCGGGTGGCCAGGGAGGAGTTCTCGGCTGCGCGGATCGTGCCGGTGTATGAGTCCTTCTACGAAACGGTTCTGGCCGGAGGGGGAGGGAGCAAGACCCATGAGTCGGAGTGAAGCCGGGAGGGGAGCCGGCCTGGGCGGCGCGTCGCCGTCTGGGAGTGGGGCTGAGTCGCTGGATCAGGAGTCGCTGGTCCGGGTGGTGGGACAGGCGTTGGCGGAGGATGTGGGGGATGGGGACTGGACGACCCTCTGGACCGTGCCCCCGGGACTTCGGACCCGCGCCCGCATCATCGCCCGCCAGCCGCTGGTGACGGCGGGGGGGGAGGTGGTATTCGAGGTGCTTCGCCAAGCGGCGCCGGGCACCACCCTTCGACTCCTCATTCCCGATGGGACCCGGGTCGAGGCGGGGACCGAGTTGGTCATCCTCGAGGGGCCCGCGCGGCAGATCCTGACGGCCGAGCGGGTGCTCCTGAACTTCCTTGGTCGTCTCTCCGGGGTCGCGACCCTGACCCGGCGCTTCGTGGACGCCGTCGCCGGGACCGGCGCCGCAATCACCGACACCCGCAAGACCACTCCGGGTCTCCGGTTCCTGGAGAAGGCGGCGGTCCGAGCTGGTGGAGGAAAGAGTCACCGCTCCGGTCTTTTCGACATGGTGCTCATCAAGGAGAATCACATCGCCGCAGCCGGAGGTGTGCGGCGTGCGGTGGAGGCGGTGCAGCGGGAGAACCGGGCCGGGCTCCCCGTGGAGGTGGAGGTGGCGCGGCCGTCTCAGGTGGAGGCGCTGGAGGGATTGGGGGTTCCCCGGCTCCTCCTGGACAATATGTCCGATGCGGAGATGCGACAGGTGGTGGAGTTGGTGGAGGGGTGGAAGGATCCCCGTCCGCTCCTGGAGGCTTCCGGTGACATGTCGCTGGAGCGGGTTCCCAGCGTGGCACGGGTGGGAGTGGACCTCATCTCGGTGGGGGCTCTCACCCACTCGGCCCCTTCCGCCAATCTTTCGCTTCTTTTGGAGGGAGTAGGCGGGTGAGAATTCCCGGCGCCCGGCAGGTGGAACTCCACAGCCGGATCGCCTCCACCAACCTGCGGGCTCGGGAGTTGGTGGCCCAGGGAGCCCCTCCCTTCACCGTGGTGGTGGCGGACGAGCAGTCCGGGGGACGGGGCCGGAGTGGGAAGGGGTGGCACTCCCCGCCGGGGGGGCTCTGGATCTCTGTTCTGCTCCCGCCGCCGGCGGACGGACCCCACGGTCGGGTATCCATCCTGCTGGGTGTGGCCACGGCCGAGGCGCTTGAGGAGGTGGCGGGGGTGGAGATCGGGCTCAAATGGCCCAACGACCTGCTCCTGACGGCGTCAGAGGGGGGTGAGGTTCTGGGGAAAGTGGGGGGGATCCTCTGCGAGGTGGCTTCCGGAACCGGCCACCGGGCCCTGCTGGTGGCCGGATTCGGGGTGAACCTTCTTCGTTTTCCCGTGGGAATCCGGCCGGCGGGCGCCGTGGCGCTGGAGGAAGGGACGAGCCGGGAGGTGGAGCGGGGCGTGGTGGCCACGGCGTTGGTGGAGGCGCTCCGGCGGTGGGTCGATCCACCCCCCCCGGGGGGATTGCCGTTGGCTGCCCTTCAGGCGTGGGCTCGCCGCGACCTCCTCCTGGGTCATGGCGTGGTGACGTCGGATGGTCGTCGGGGGGTGGCAGACGGGATCGATCCCACCGGGACGCTGAGGTTGCGGCAGGAGAACGGGGAGGTGGCGGCTATCGTATCAGGGAGTGTACGCCGGCAGGGCGAGGGCACGCCGGCGCTCTTCGCGGGGCGTGATCTGGAATCCGGCTGAGGAGGAGCGATGCATCTGGTTGTGGATGTGGGGAATACCGAGACCGCCCTGGGGCTATACCGCCCTGGGGCCACCTCAGTTAGCGGTCAGTGGCGATACTCAACTACGGTCCCCCGCACCGAGGACGAGCTCTTTCTCCTGTACCGGGCGCTTCTCCGGGAGGGGGCAGTGGAGTTGGAGTCGCTGGGCCGCATCGTCGTCGGTTCCGTGGTACCCTCCCATACCGACACGCTGGCGCGGGCCTTCCGCCGCCTGGGCCCCATCCCGGTGATCCATGTGGATTCGGCCCGGGGACTCCCCATTCGGCTGGATGTGGAGGAGCCCCTCACCGTAGGAGCCGACCGGATCGTGAACACGCTGGCGGCGGCACAGCTCTTCGGGCGGGACACAGTGGTGGTGGATCTGGGCACGGCCACCACCTACGACTGCATCACCGGTGATGGGGTCTTCCTGGGCGGCGTCATCGCACCGGGCCTCAAGGCCGGGCAGCTCTGGCTCAAGGGTCACACGGCCAAGTTGCCGGGTGTGGACTTCGCGCCCCCCGACCGCATCATCGGCCGTCGTACCGAAGCGTGTCTCCGGAGCGGTATCTTCCACGGTGCGGTGGCGGCGGTGGACGGAATCGTGGATCGGATCCGCGACGAGTGGGAGCGGCCCGACGCCCTGGTGGTCTCCACCGGTGGATGGGCGCCCCTCCTCTCGCCCCACTCCCGGACGATCCAGGAAGTACATCCCCATCTGACCCTCCTGGGGTTGGAGCTGGCTGGCCGATGGCTAACGGGCGATCCCGGTGCCGGGACCGGCCTGAATGGCTCCGGAGAGTGAAGTGTGGCGGAGTGACCCCGCTTCGACATAGATTCCGCATCCGAACGTCTGTTCCTCCTGCTTGAACCGCTCATGACCCTTTCCCCTGTTTTCCGCTCGTCCACTTCCATTCGCCTTCTTGAGGAAGAGGGTATCTGGGACCGCCTACGGCCGGCGCTCCTCGGGCAGCTACGGGCAGTGAGGACAGTGCAGCGGGATCTGACGGAGATCATCGATCCGGCCTTCACTTCCGGGGCATCGGTTGGACCGGAGGTGTTGGATCCCTCGTCGCCGGAGGCACTCCCATTCCTTCAGGAATACTTCTTCCTGGTTCTCTTCCGGTCCCTCTTCGAGTCCCTGGGTGTGGAGCCCGCGCTCCTGGAGCGCTACTCGGAGGTGAACTTCTGTGTGAAGGGCACCATCACTGCGGCGGACAACATCTTCGACGAGCAGGGGAAGAGCCTTCTGCCCCTGGAGGTGGGAAGCGGCCGGCGGTTCCTTTCCATCCTTCAGCTCATGTGCTTCGAGCGACTCATCCGGAGGTCACTGGATCGGGGTGTGGCCGCCGGGGAGTTGACGGCAGGTGAGCGGGATGAGGTGCTTCAGGGGCTCATCGACCTTATGGCCCGCATCGGGCTCCTGGAGGGCTCGGAGGAAGGGGGCGTTCAGGGGATCCCCACTCCGGATGAGATGGTTGAGGCTGTGCACCGGGTTCGGGGCGGCGCCCTCTTTGCCCTTTCTTTCGTTCCGCCCCGGCTCCTGGAGTCCGGCGAGACCCTGCGGCGGATACAGGTAGCGGAGCCGGCGGTGGCCAGGCTCGGTACGGCCTTCCAGATCGTCGACGACCTCACCGACTTCGAGTTCGACCTGGGCCGCCGTAGCCACAATCTCCTGGTGGCCCAGATCCATCATCATGGCACACCCGACGAGCTCTCGGCCCTCGAGGCGCTCCGCCAGGGCGCTGAACCCCGGCCCGGAATGGTGGAAGAGGTGTTCCGTACGTCGGCTCGGGCCGTGCTGGAGAGGGCCTACGATGAAGCCCGGGCAGCTTTCTCATCGCTGGCCGACCTGGGTTTCTGGTTCCCGGTGGAGCTCTCCGAAGAGGTGGTCCACGCCATCGTGGGGTTGGAGGGGGTTCGCCGCATGGAGAAGCTCACGGCCTGACCGGAGCCTGGCTCCATATCTCGAAGTCTAAATCCTGTAACAAGTTACACCAGTCATTCCCGGTGGGCGCCTGAGCGCGCCACACCGGTTGACAAGACGTGCATTCCCATTAGCTTACCGGTCATGCTGTTAGCACTCGCATACGGCGAGTGCTAACAGCCTTCCACACACACTCTCAACCCACCGTTGAACACGGAGGAGAGCAGATGTCGACGACGAACACCAAGATCCAGCCCCTGGCCGATCGGGTCGTGGTCCAGGCCCTTGAGGAGGCCGAGCAGACCCGGGGCGGGCTCTACATCCCCGACACCGCCAAGGAAAAGCCCCAGCAGGGCAAGGTCATCGCTGTGGGCCCGGGGAAGCTGTCGGACCAGGGCGAGCGACTCGCGCCGGACGTCAAGGAGGGGGACGTGGTCCTCTACGGGAAGTATTCCGGGACCGAGGTGACGGTAGACAGCGAGGCCTACCTGATTCTCCGGGAGTCGGACATCCTGGCAGTCATCGCCGGCTGACCCAGACGAATGATCCCCGGTGGGCGTCCGTTCACCGGGTGACAGTATAGACTTTCGACGATCGACCCACGCATCGAAGGAGTACGACGATGGCAGCGAAGGATCTGAAGTTCGACACCGAGGCCCGGGCGAAGCTCAAGACCGGTGTGGACAAGCTCAGCCGGGCGGTGAAGGTGACCCTCGGCCCGAAGGGCCGGAATGTTGTGCTGGATCGCAAGTTCGGAGCACCCACGGTGACCAAGGACGGTGTGTCCGTGGCCAAGGAAGTGGAGCTCGAGGATCCCATCGAGAACATGGGAGCCCAGATGGTGAAGGAGGTCGCCACCAAGACCTCCGACAACGCCGGTGACGGGACCACCACGGCCACCGTGCTGGCCCAGGCCATCTTCTCCGAAGGCCTGAAGAATGTGACCGCCGGAAGCGACCCCATGGCCATCAAGCGGGGGATCGACGCAGCGGTGACGCAGGTGGTTTCCAAGCTCCGTGAGTACTCCATGGAGACGAAGGGGAAGAAGGAGATCGCCCAGGTCGGAACCATCTCCGCCAACTCCGACGCCGAGATCGGCAACCTCATCGCCGATGCCATGGAGAAGGTGGGCAAGGACGGCGTCATCACGGTGGAAGAGGCCAAGGGCCTTGAGACCACCCTGGAGACCGTTGAGGGGATGCAGTTTGACCGGGGCTACCTCTCGCCCTACTTCGTCACCGATCCGGAGCGGATGGAGGCGATCCTCGAGGATCCCATGATCCTCATCCACGACAAGAAGATCTCCAACATGAAGGACCTTCTCCCCATCCTGGAGAAGGTGGCCCAGATGGGTCGTCCCCTCATGATCGTGGCGGAGGACGTTGAGGGCGAGGCGCTGGCCACCCTGGTGGTGAACAAGCTCCGCGGAACCCTGAAGGTCTGCGCCGTTAAGGCTCCGGGCTTCGGGGACCGGCGGAAGGCCATGCTCCAGGACATCGCCATCCTCACCGGAGGTCAGGTCATCTCCGAGGAGATGGGCTTCAAGCTGGAGAACGCGGTTCTCTCCGACCTGGGTGAGGCGAAGCGTATCGTGGTGGACAAGGACAACACCACCATCGTGGACGGCTCCGGCGACGACGAGAAGATCAAGGGCCGGGTGGCCGAGATCCGTGCCGCCATCGACAAGTCCACCTCCGACTACGACCGGGAGAAGCTCCAGGAGCGTCTGGCGAAGCTCGCCGGTGGTGTGGCGGTCATCAATGTGGGCGCCGCTACCGAGACGGCCATGAAGGAGAAGAAGGCCCGGGTGGAGGACGCCCTCCACGCGACCCGCGCTGCGGTGGAAGAGGGCATCGTCCCCGGCGGTGGTGTGGCGCTCCTGCGGGCCCAGGCCGCTCTGTCCGAGTTCAAGCTCGAGAATCAGGCCGAGCAGATCGGTGTGGAGATCCTGCAGCGGGCCCTGGAGGCTCCGATCCGTCAGATTGCCACCAACGCCGGGGTCGAGGGCTCCATCGTAGTAGCCAAGGTCCGGGAGTCGGATCAGGCCAACTTCGGGTACAACGCCGCTACCGAGGTCTACGAGGATCTGGTTGAGGCCGGTGTGATCGATCCCACCAAGGTGGTGCGGACCGCGCTGGAGAACGCTTCCTCCATCGCCGGACTCCTTCTCACCACCGAGTGCGTGGTGGTGGAGCATCCGGAGGATGAGGATGATGCCGGCGCCGGCGCCGCTGGTGGCATGGGTGGAATGGGCGGAATGTACTGATCCGCTCTCCGCTCCCGGGCTGCCAGCCGGGATGGATCCATCCGGGTCCGGGCCCGGTCTCCCTCGGGGGAGGCCGGGCCTTCTCCGTTTCAAGAAGCTTCTCCCCGTTGACCCTTTCCGCCGTCCGGCGTTAAGGTCCGGGGCTCGGTTCCCACCCCTCATTCCACTTCTATCGGTATCATGTCGACGAACCTGCGGGTGACCCTCCCTGACGACCGGACGATGGAACTGCCGGAAGGCTCCTCGGCCTACGACGTGGCTCTCGCCATCGGACCCGGGTTGGCTCGGGCCGCCCTGGCAGCGGAGGTGGATGGGGAGATGGTGGATCTGCACCGTGCGCTGGCTGGTGACGTGCGGGTGCGCCTCGTCACGGACCGGGATCCGGAGGCACTGGAACTGCTAAGGCACTCGGCGGCCCACGTCCTGGCCACCGCCGTGCGAAAGCACCGCCCCGACGCGGAAATCGGATTCGGCCCCCCCATCGAGGAGGGCTTCTACTATGACTTCGGAGTGGATGAGCCCTTCACCCCCGAGGATCTGGAGCTCTTCGAGTCTACCATGCAGGAGGTCATCGAGGCGGATTATTCGTTCGAGCGCCGGGAGGTGACCAAGGAGGAGGCCCGGGAGCTCTTCGCCGACGATCCCCTCAAGCTCGAGCGGCTCGAGGAGTTCGACGATACGGAGACCATCACGGTCTACCGGGACGGGCCCTTCCTGGATCTCTGCCGGGGACCCCACGTGCCCACCACCGGTCGTCTGGGCCCCTACAAGCTCCTGTCCGCCGCCGGGGCGTACTGGCGAGGCGACGAGCGGCGCCAGATGCTCCAGCGCATCTACGGTACGGCGTTCTTTTCCAAGAAGGACCTCAGGACCCACCTGAACCGGCTGGAAGAGGCGAAGAAGCGGGATCACCGGGTGCTGGGGAAGCAGCTGGATCTGTTCACTGTGGACGAGCGGGTCGGTCCGGGGCTCATCCTCTGGCGCCCCGCCGGGTCCATCGTGCGTAACGAGATCGAGGAGTACGAGAAAGAGTTGATCCTCCGACACGGCTACGAGATCGTCTACACGCCCCACGTCATGAGTGAGCGGATCTTCGAGATCTCCGGGCACCTGGAGAACTTCGCCGAGAACATGTTCGGGGCCATGGAGGTGGAAGGGGCCCGGTACCGGGCCAAGCCCATGAACTGCCCCGGCCACATCTGTCTCTACCAGGCGGATCAACGCTCATACCGGGAGCTCCCCATCCGGTACGCCGAGTACGGCACCGTGTATCGCTACGAGCGGAGCGGGGTGCTCCACGGAATGCTCCGGGTCCGGGGCTTTACCCAGGATGACGCCCACGTCTTCTGTACCCGGGAACAGGTGCCTGGCGAGATCGCCGCACTTCTGGATCTGGTGGACGAGATGCTCTCCACCTTCGGATACCCGTACACCGTGGAGTTGGCGACCCGCCCGGAGAAGGCGCTGGGTGACCGGGAGGTCTGGGACGAGGCGGAATCCCAACTCCGGGGAGTCCTGGAAGAACGGGGAATCGAGTACTCGGTGGACGAGGGCGGCGGCGCCTTCTACGGCCCGAAGCTGGACTTCAAGCTCATCGACGCCATTGGCCGTCGCTGGCAGGGGCCCACGGTACAGCTCGACTTCAACCTCCCCGAACGCTTCGACATCGAGTTCATCGGCGAGGACAACGAGCGGCATCGCCCGGTGATGCTTCACCGGGTTCTCATCGGCTCCATGGAGCGGTTCGTGGGCGGGCTCATCGAGCACTATGCCGGCGCCTTCCCCCTTTGGCTCGCCCCTGAGCAGGTGCGGGTGCTACCCATCTCTGAGCAGTGGGCCGAGGATGCGCGGGCCTTCGCTGCACAACTCAAGGACGAGGGGATCCGCGCCGCAGTCCGGGATCGGGAGAGTTTGAACTACCGGATCCGGGAGGCGGAGATGAGAAAGGTCCCGTATATGGCCGTCATCGGCGAGCGGGAGGCGGCTGACAGGACCGTGGCCGTGCGGCGGCGGGGAGCCGGTCGCAAGCAGGAGATCCTGGATCGGGACGCTTTCGTCTCACAGCTTCTCACCGAGATCGCGTCCCGCGCCCTGAACGGCGCCGCAGGCGGACAGTCCGCTGCACCTTGACGGATGCGGCGGACTGCCTGAGATTCGAAGCTGACATTCTCGGAAGTGGAAGCTCCGGCTTCCCACCCTTCGGCCCACGAGCCTTTCCGCACGCCGGATTCGCCGTGGAGACGCCGCCGGGTCCCTATACCTCCCAGCCGCCCGCACTCCGCGGATCGGCGGTGGGCAGGTTTGGGCTCGGACGAGTGTCCGGGCCTTTTTTCATTCATGGCGCCCTCAGCAGCCCCTGACCGGAGGAAGTGACATCAAAGAGCAGAGGGTCCGCGTCAACGACCAGATCCGTATCAGCCCGGTGCGTCTCATTGACGCCGAGGGCGAACAGGTTGGAATCGTTGCCCTGGACGAAGCCAAAGCGCGAGCGCAACAGGCCGGACTCGACCTGGTGGAGGTAGCACCGGGCGCCCGTCCCCCCGTTTGCCGCCTCATGGACTATGGAAAGTTCAAGTATGAGGAGGCCAGAAAAGCTCGGGAAGCGAGAAAGAAACAGCACACGGTCCAGATCAAGGAGGTCAAGTACCGCCCTGGCATCGAGGACCATGACTACGACTTCAAGACCCGCCACGTGCGCCGCTTCCTGGAAGACGGGGACCGGGTGAAGGTGACCATGATGTTCCGGGGGCGGCAGATGGCCCATCCGGAGCTGGGGATCGAGGTGCTGGAGCGTGTCGCCGAGGACGTGGCGGATCTCGGGAAGATCGAGGGTCAGCCCACCCGGGAAGGTCGCACCATGATCATGATGCTGGCTCCCCTGAAGAGCCGCTGAATTACCAGGGACATCGCTCCCTGGAACACCGGTTGGAGGTCCAGGCGCCGTGGCACTGAGCGCGGCGTCAGGATCCCCTTTTGCCGGAACGAAAAGGAGAATTGGAATGCCGAAGATGAAGACGAACCGGGCCGCAGCGAAGCGCCTCAAGCGCACGGCCAAGGGCAAGCTGCGCCGGAGCAAGGCCTACCACAGCCACATCCTCACCAAGAAGTCGTCCAAGAGGAAGCGGAGCCTGCGCAAGGCCACGCTGGTGTCCAAGGCCGACGAGAAGCGTATGAACCGGCTCCTGCCCGGATCCTGAGGAGGAATAGATGCCACGCACCACAGGTTCGCCGGCCCGCAAGGACCGGAAGAAGAAGATTCTGAAGGAAGCCAAGGGCTACTTCGGAGGAAGAAAGAAGCTCTACCGCACCGCCAAGGACGCGGTGGAGAAGGGGTGGGAGCACGCCTACCGGGACCGGAAGAAGAAGAAGCGGAATTTCCGCCGGCTCTGGATCGCCCGCATCAACGCGGCGGCGCGGCAGAATGAGCTCTCCTACTCCCGCTTCATGAACGGGTTGAAGGAAGCCGGCGTCGAGTTGGACCGGAAGGCGTTGGCTGATCTGGCCGTCCGCGATCCCGGGGCCTTCGAGGCGCTGGCGGTCCAGGCCAGGGAGGCGCTGAACGCCAAGGCCGTCGGCGTCTGAGGGGGTCTTCTCCACCATGAGCCAAGCCGCGGACCTCGTTGAACAGCTGAAGGCTCTGGAATCTGAGGCCCTGCAGGAGGTGGCGCGGCAGGACGGCGTCGAGGGTCTCGAATCCATACGTATCGCCTACCTGGGCCGGAAGGAGGGCCGCATCTCCGGCATCCTTCGGGGGCTCGGAGGTCTCGATCCTTCGGAGCGTCCCCGAGTGGGGGCGGAGGCGAACCGGGTGAAGGGTTCCCTTCAGGAGGCGTTGGAGCGCCGTGAGGCCGAGGTGGCTGCCGGGAGCGATGCCTCCGGCGACGGAGTGGATCTGTCCCTCCCTTCCCGACGGGAATGGGAGGGCGGCCGCCACCCCGTCACGCAGGTGGTGGATGAACTGGTGGAGATCTTTCGAGGGCTCGGGTTCACCCGAGCCCGTGGGCCCGAGGCCGAGACGGAGTGGTACAACTTCGTCGCCCTCAACACTCCGTTGGATCACCCCGCCGCCGACGAGCAGGACACCCTCTATCTGAAAGGGGGCTACCTGCTGCGGAGCCACACCTCACCGGTGCAGGTCCGGGTCATGGAGCGGCACAAGCCGCCCATCCGGGTGCTGGCGCCTGGGATGGTGTATCGACGCGATTCCTACGACGCCACCCATACGCCTGCCTTCGCCCAGCTAGAGGGTCTGGTCGTGGACGAGGGCATCACCTTCGTGGACCTGAAGGCCACTCTGGCCGAGTTCGCCCGTCGGTACTTCGGGGAGGGTGCCCGGGTGCGGTTCCGGCCCTCCTTCTTCCCCTTCACCGAACCCTCGGCGGAGGTGGATGTGAAGCGGGTGGTGCGCCGTCCCGACGGGTCTACCGAAGAGTCGGACTGGCTCGAGATCATGGGCGCCGGCATGGTGGATCCCGCCGTCCTCGAGGCGGCGGGCATCGACCCGGAGCGGTACACCGGGTTCGCGTTTGGAATGGGGCCGGGCAGGATTGGAATGCTCAAGTACGGGATTCCGGATCTTCGCCTCTACCTGGACAACGATATCCGCTTCCTCCGTCAGTTCTCCGGACGATGAACGTCTCCCTTCGCTGGATTCGCCACCTGGCGCCGGATGTACCCGGTGACCTGCACGAGATCTCCCACGCTCTCGCTTCCCGAGGGTTCCCGGTTGAGGGAGTCGAGGAGCTGGCGGCCGGCCTTGAAGGTCTTGTGGTCGGCCGGGTCCTATCGGTCCGGTCCCACCCCAACGCAGATCGCCTGAGCCTCTGCCAGGTGGATGCGGGGGACGGGGAGCCGCGTACGGTGGTCTGCGGGGCGCCCGTCATCCACGCCGGAGGGTTCTACCCCTTCGCGCCGGTGGGCTCGACCCTACCGGGAGACCTGAAGATCCGGAAGGCCAAGATCCGAGGAGAGACCTCCTACGGAATGCTCTGCTCCGAACGAGAGCTGGGCATGGGGCAGGATGGGTCCGGTATCCTGCATCTGGAAGGGGATTTCACGCCGGGGATGCCCCTGGTGGAGGCGCTGGGCCTCAATGACCTGCGTCTCGATGTGGAGGTGACCTCCAACCGGCCCGACCTGCTGAGCCATCGGGGCATCGCTCGCGAACTATCTCCGTCAGGCGAGAAGGGGCTGCGCCTGCCCGCCATTTCCGGGACCACGGCGCCGGACCTCACCGGTCTACCTACCGAGCTGGGGCAGGGGGAGGCGTCTCTCGGGGGCGTTACCGTCCGGATCGAGGATCTGGAGCGGTGCCCCGGTTACCTGGGCCTGGCGATCCGGGGAGTGGAGGTGGGTCCCTCGCCCCTCTGGCTCCAGGAACGGCTCCGGGCCGCCGGGAGTCGGCCCATCAACAATGTGGTGGACGCCACCAACTACGTGCTCCTGGAGCTGGGGCACCCCCTCCACGCCTTCGATCTCGATCGAATCGGCCAGCGGACCATCGTGGTCCGACGGGCCGGAGAGGGCGAGGGGATCCGGACCCTGGATGGAGTCCAGCGGTCCCTGGGCTCCGACGACCTGGTCATCGCCGACCCGGAGCGGGCGGTGGCGGTGGCCGGCGTCATGGGCGGGAGCGACTCCGAGGTGGACGAGAGCACCCGGAATATTCTCCTGGAGTGCGCCCTCTTCGCCCCAGGCCCCATCCGGAGCACCCGGAAGGGCCTCGGGCTCTCCACCGATGCCTCCTACCGATTCGAACGGGGGGTGGATCCGGAGGGGCTCCGGACCGCCATTCTCCGGGCGGCGGAGTTGATCCTGGCCACCGCCGGTGGGACGGTGGGGGAGGGGATCGTGGAGGTGAGGCCACAGCCCTTCCAGCGGGCTCAGGTACGTCTGCGGGTGGCCCGGGTGGAGCGGGTCCTGGGGATCCCCTTCCCCCCGGAGCGGATCCGGGCCCTCCTTGAGCCCCTGGGATTCGAACTCCACGGGCCGGACGGGGGGGTATTCACCGTTTCCGTGCCTGGTTTCCGGAGCTGGGATGTGACCCGGGAGGTGGACCTCATCGAGGAGATCGCCCGCACCCATGGCTACGATGAGTTCCCAGAGGAGCTGAGTGCGTTCCGTCCGGGAACGGTGCCGGACCATCCCCTCTTCCTCCTTGAAGACCGGATCCGGGATAAGCTGGTGGGCCGGGGCCTGCTGGAGGCCCACACGCTGGCCTTCGCCGGCGGATCCAATGGGGAGGTGGCGCTTGAGAACCCCATCTCCGCCGAGGAAGGGTTCCTTCGCCGGACCCTCCTTCCTGGTCTCTTCCGCCGGGTGGAGTACAATCTGGCCCGGGGTAACCGGGATGTCCGACTCTTCGAGACGGGCACGGTCTTCCGGCTAGGTGACAATGGTGGGCAGCCCCGGGAAGACACCCATCTGGCCATGATCCTCCATGGGCGTCGACGGCCGCCCCACTGGAGCCTCCAGGACGAGGGGCTGGATGCCTGGGACCTGGGGGGACTGGTGGAGGATGTCCTGCGGCTCATCCCCGGGGAGGCGGACCTGGGGATGACCCCCTGGACCGGCCAGGATGAAGGGGCCCCGGGCTGGCTCTCGCCGGGAGCCGGTTGGATCCTGCGCGACCAGGCGGGTGCGGTGGTGGGCTGGGCGGGAGCGGTGCAGAAAGATGGGCTCGATCTCCCCCCTTGGGCCGGGACGGTCTGGGCCGCCGAACTCCGGCTCCCGCCCGAGCCGGGGGAGCACCCCGTGCCCACCTTCACTCCCCTGCCGTCCCATCCCGGTGTGGAGAGGGACCTGGCACTGATCCTGGACCGGAGTCATCCGGTTGGGCAGGTGTTGGATGAGATCCGGACGAGCGCCGATAACACCCTGCGGGGTGTAGACGTATTTGATGTCTACCAGGGGGAAGGCATTCCCGCCAATGCCCGGTCCGTGGCCATCCGCCTCCACTTCCGCCACCCGGAGCGTACGCTCAAGGACCAGGAGGTGGATCAGGTGGTGGATGGGGTGGTGGAAGTGCTCCGACGCCAATTCAACGCGGGGATCCGTGGACGGGGAAGCTGATTCGCCTGAGCGTCAGGCGCTGGGGCGTCTGGAATCGGCCGTTGGGCGGATCCTGGATGAACTGTCCAGAACCCGGGATGAGCTGGCCCGGGAGCGTGGGCGGATAGCGGCCGCCGAGGGAGCGCTTGAGGCCTTCCGTGCCGGCGAGGAAGATCCGGTGGAGCTGCGGGAGCGGGTCCTCGCCCTGGAGCGGGAGAACGAGGACCTGAAGGAGAGGGTCACGAAGAGCCGGCAGGTGGTGGAGCGGTTGCTGGCCCGTATCCGCTTCCTGGAGGAGCAGGGATGAGTCAGGATCAGGGAAGGCCCAGCGTCGTGACGGTGAGGATTGCCGGGGAGGAGCACAATCTCCGGACCGCCGCCGACCCGGAGTACACCCGAGAGTGCGCCCGCTTCCTGGATGAGCGGATCCGCGAGATCCGGGAATCGGTTGGGGTGGTGGAGCTGCATCGAGCCACCATCCTGGCCGCCCTCTCCCTCACCGACCGCCTCCTCCGGACCGAACGGGAGCTGGAGCGCCTGCGCCGCGAGGTGGCGTCCAGGGCCACGAACCTGGCTCGCCGGATCGAAGAAGAGGAGGGCCGGGGCTCAGGGCACGATCCCTAGGGTCCCGGCCCTCTTCATTTCGCCCACCGGACCCCTGACGGTTCTATCGGGTCCGACCTTGGGGTGACTGCGTCCCACCCCCGGTGACACCGGGCGACCCCCGTGGGGGGTGGCTTGCGGTTGGTTACGCCTGAATCCTATTCTCCCGGGAGTGGGATCCCCCCGGTGGCCTCTGCGGTTCGCCGGGGAGGAGGATCCCTTCCCATCGGATTTTTCTGCGGGCATGTCCCGCGTCTGGAGTCATATATACATGGAAACCCACCAGGCCCTGGTGCTGGTGGCGTCCACCCTTGCGCTCCTGTTGGGGGCGGTGCTGGGCTTCCTGTGGGCTCGCTCCCGGGAGCGAGCCCAGCGGGAGGAGGAGAAGGCCCGTGGGGCGGATGAAGCCAGCCGGATCGTGGAGCGTGCCCGGGATGAGGCCCGGAGTCTGCGCAAGGAAGGGGAGTTGGCCGGGCGGGAGGAGTCGGTTCGCCTCCGGGAGGAGTGGGAGAAGGAGGAGGCCCGCCGCCGGGAAGAGCTGGAGAAGCTGGACCGCAGGTTGTCGGAGCGATCCGACGCCCTGGAGCGGAAGTTCGATGTCCTTGACGACAGGGAGCGAGCCCAGGAGGCCCGCCTCGCCGAGCTGCGGAAGCGGGAAGCGAACGCCGCTCGTCAGGAGGAGGAGGCGGAGTCCAAACTCCGGGAGGCCAGAAAGCACCTGGAGTCGTTGGCGGGACTCTCCTCTGAAGAGGCGCGCCAGCGCCTTGTGGCCGAACTGGAAGATGAAGCCCGGGCCGAGGCGGCGCACCGGATCCGGGAGCTTCGGGACGAAGCGGAGCGGACGGCCCACCGGGAAGGCAGGAAGGTCATCGCCCTGGCGATCCAGCGGATGGCGGCGGAGGAGTCGGTAGAGGGGACGGTCTCAGTGGTGCAGCTTCCCTCCGACGACATGAAGGGGCGCATCATTGGGCGGGAGGGGCGCAACATTCGCGCCTTCGAGCAGGCCACCGGTATCGACGTCATCATCGACGACACCCCGGAGGCCGTGGTGCTCTCCGGATTCGATCCCATCCGACGGGAGATCGCCCGCATCGCCATGGAGCGCCTCGTGGAGGATGGGCGCATTCATCCGGGCCGCATTGAGGAAGTGGTGGAGAAGAGCCGCGGCGAGGTGGATGAGGGGATGCGGGAGGCGGCGGAGGAAGCTCTCTACGACCTGGGAATCCATGATCTCCACCCCGAGATAATCAAGGTTCTGGGGCGTCTTCGTTTCCGTACATCGTACGGGCAGAATCAGCTCCGCCACTCCATCGAGGTGGCCCGATTGGCAGGAATGATGGCGGCGGAGATGGGACTCGACGTGCAGATGGCCAAGCGGGCCGGACTCCTCCACGATGTGGGCAAGGGGATGACACACGAGCACGAGGGGACCCACGTGGAGCTGGGCTGGGAGCTCTGCTCCCGCCACGGTGAACCGGACGTGGTGTTGAACGCCATCCGGGCCCACCACGACGAAGAACCCCATCACTCCGCCGAAGCCTTCCTGGTCACCGCGGCCGACGCCATCTCCGGCGCTCGTCCCGGCGCCCGCCGGGAGATGTTCGAGACCTACGTGAAGCGCCTGGAGCGATTGGAAGCCCTGGCCATGGAGTTTGATGGGGTGGAACGGTGCTTCGCCGTGCAGGCGGGGAGGGAGGTCAGGGTCATGGTGGAGCCGGACCACGTTTCCGATGAGGAGATGCGGCGGATCTCGGAACGGGTGGCCCGACGATTCGAAGAGGAGCTTCAGTACCCGGGGCAGATCAAGGTGGTGGTGATCCGGGAGACGCGGGCGGTGGACTTCGCCCGCTGAGATTCGCGCCGGACCTGGCCCATGGGACATGGAAGCAGCCGGGGGAGTGGACCCTCGGGCCGATCCTTGTCATCATTGGCGGGTCCCGGAGTACTTCCTGCGCCCAGACGAAGCATGGGCTCAGGTGGATCCCGGGTCCTGAACGGCACTTGGTGGGAGCTTGGACCTGCAGGTGCCCCCTTGCGCCGCACGGACTCCCAGCCGGAGCCGGGCGGCGTACTCCTGTACTTCCCCCTGGGAGAACAGCATGGCGGCGGAGATCATCTCCGGCACTGAGATGGCGAGAACGATCCGGGAAGAGCTCCGGATCGGAGTGGAGGAATTCAAGCGGAGCGTGGGTCGGCCCCCTGGGCTGGCGACGGTTCTGGTAGGCAGCGATCCGGCGAGCCAGGCCTACGTGCGCATGAAGAAGCGGGCAGCGGTGGATCTGGGGATGTATTCCCGACAGATCGAGCTCGACCGGGAGATCACGGAAGACGAGCTTCTGGGGTGGATCGAGGGGCTGAACGCAGACCCGGACATCCACGGGATCCTGGTGCAGCTTCCCCTTCCTCCCCAGATCCGGAAGAACCGGATCCTGGAGGCCATTCACCCCGCCAAGGACGTGGACGGCTTCCACCCCATCAACGTGGGACGCATGGCGGTGGGGGATCCGGCAGCGCTGGCACCCTGCACCCCCCTCGGGGTGGTGGAGATGCTTGTCCGCAGCGGCATCCAGACCCGAGGCCGCCATGCTGTGGTGGTAGGGCGGTCGGATATCGTGGGCAAACCCATGGGCTCCATGCTCCTGGGCACGGGCCCCGGCGGGGATGCCACCGTTACCGTTACCCACATACTCACCCAGGACCTGGCCTCCCATACCCGGATGGCGGATATCCTGATCGTGGCAGCCGGACACCCCAGCCTCATCACCGCCGATATGGTCAAGCCCGGGGTGGTGGTCATCGATGTAGGGGTGAATCGGGTGGCGGATTCGTCCCGGGAGAAGGGGTACCGCCTTACCGGGGATGTGGCGTTCGATGAGGTTCGTGAGGTGGCGTCGGTCATCACCCCAGTTCCCGGCGGGGTGGGCCCCATGACCATCGCCATGCTCATGTCCAACACCCTCAAAGCTGCCCGATCCCTCAACCGGGCCATGGCGTGACCTCCTCAGGCGACGACGTACTGGATCTGTTCAGCTCGGTTCCCCCTGAGCCCGAGCCCGTCCCGGAGCCGAAGCCCCGGGTCTGGGGGGTGTCGGAGCTGAACCGGCACCTTCGCCGGTCGCTGGAAGAGGCCTTCCCCCCCCTCTGGATCTCCGGAGAGATCGGAAGCTGGACCCGGGCCCGTTCCGGGCACTGCTACTTCTCCCTGAAGGACGATCGCTCCCAGGTCCGGTGCGTCATGTGGCGCCGGGAGGCCGCCGCTCTACCCATGGAACCGGAAGAGGGGATGACGGTGCGGGCCCTGGGCCGCATCACCCTCTACGAGGCCCGAGGTGAGTTGCAGGTTCAGGTAGAGGCGCTGGAGGCGGAGGGGGAGGACGGGCTCTGGAAGCTGGCCTTCGAGAAGCTCCGCAAGCGCTTGGAAGAAGAGGGACTCCTGGATCCGGCCCGGAAGCGACGGCTTCCCACCTTTCCGGGAACGGTGGGAGTGGTCACGTCGCCTACCGGAGCCGCCTTCCAGGATATGCTCTCGGTGATTGGACGACGGGCGCCGTGGACCCGGGTCCTCCTGCGAGGGACCCGGGTGCAGGGAGAGGGAGCGGCCCAGGAGATCGCCCGTGCCATCCGGGACCTGGGCGCCTGGGGAGAGGCGGATGTGATCATCGTGGGACGGGGAGGGGGGTCGGTGGAGGATCTCTGGGCCTTCAACGAGGAGCCGGTGGCTCGGGCAGTGGCAGCGTGCCCGGTCCCGGTGGTCTCGGCGGTTGGCCACGAGACGGACGTCACCATCGCGGATCTGGTGGCCGACCTGCGAGCGCCCACCCCCTCCGCCGCCGCTGAGGCTGTGGTGCAGGACGGCCAGGCCATCGCGGGGCTCCTGGAGGATGCCCGGACGCGGTTGGCGCGAGGGCTCCGGGATCAGGTGGGTCGAAAGGAGGTTCGGCTAAAAGGGCTCCGGGCCCGCCTTGGCCCGGGAGTGTCGTCCATCCTCCGGCCCCTCTACCTTCGTCAGGATCGGGCCACCGAGCGTTTGGAGGCCGGGATGCGGCGCCTCATCGGGGCCCGGCGGGAGCGGGCGGCCGCCCTGGCCGGAAAGGTGGAGGCCCTTTCACCCCTCTCCACCCTGCGACGGGGGTATTCGGTGGCGCTGGACGATGACGGAAGAGTGCTGCGCTCTACGGGGGCGTTCCGGCCCGGTGGGGCGTTCCGGCTTCAGGTTGCCGACGGGCAGGTCGCCTGTCGGGTGGAGGGGGGTGAGGAGTGAATCCACGGATGCGGGAGGACGAGATGTCTGACGGGGCGGAAGTGCAGTCCAATACAGAGACGGGGAAGATCGCCGCAGGCGATGAAAACGGAACCGAACAGCCCGAGCCCTCCCTCGAGGCACGGCTGAAGAGGCTCGACCGCATCGTGGCCGAGTTGGAGAGCGGAGAGGTGGAGCTGGAGCGTGGGCTCGAACTGTTTGAGGAAGGGGTCGGTCACCTTCGCCGCACCGAGGCCCTCCTCCGTCAGGCCGAACTCCGGGTGGAAGAGCTGGTGGGGCAGGCCGAATCCATGGGGGTAAGGCCGTTCCCGGAGGGCGGAAATGGATAGCGTCGTGGATATCCCCACCTTCCTCCAGATGGAGCGGAACCGGGTGGAGGGGGCGCTTCGCCGGGCGCTCTCCGCGCTCCTTCCGCTGGCTCCCATTCAGACACGGGACGCCATCCGCCAGGGTGTGACCACGGGGGGCAAGCGCCTTCGCCCTATCCTCTGCATGGCGGCCTACGAGGCCCTGGGCGGACCGCCCCGCCACGGCATCGAGGAGCTGGCGGTGAGTGTAGAACTCATCCACGCCTACTCCCTCATGCACGACGACCTGCCCTGCATGGACGACGCACCGCTCCGCAGGGGGAGTCCCACCCCCCACATGGTTCACGGCGAGCCGGCGGTGGTAGTTGGGGGGGCAGCACTCATCCCCCTGGCCCACCTCCACCTCTGGCGGAGCTCCGGCGCCATGGGCCTCACCGACGAGATCCGTCGGGAGTTGCTTCGGATCATGGCACGCGCCGCCGGAGGCGAGGGTATGGTGGGAGGCCAGGCCCTGGACCTCCTGGGCGAAGGCCAGGCCCTGGGGCGGAACGAGCTGGACGGACTCCACCGGCGGAAGACGGGCGCGCTCCTCACGGCGTCGCTGGAGCTCGGTGCGGTGGCCGCTCTTCCGGATCTGGACCATCCGGCCCGGGCCGCCATGGTGGCGTACGGAGAGGCCATCGGCCTGGCCTTCCAGATCACCGATGATGTTCTGGACGCCACCGCCGACGCCGCGGCGCTGGGTAAGGAGCCCTCTGACAGCCTCCTGGAGAAGTCCACCTACGTGGCTCTCCTGGGGGTGGAGGGGGCCCGGAACGCGGCGTTGGATCTGACGGGTTCGGCCCGGGAGGCCCTTGAGGCTGCCCATGTCCAGGCACCGGCCCTGGAGGCGTTGGCTCACTACGTGGTGAGCCGGGATCGCTGAATTTCCTCCACCTTCCCGCCTTGAGCCCCTATCTTGTGCCTGACATGCGCCCCTCTCATCCAACCCTGATTCGGAGGCGAGGTCTGTGACTCTCCTGGACCGTGTGAAGTGGCCGTCTGACATCCGAACCCTCTCCCGGAAGGAGCTCCGGGCCCTGGCCCGGGAGGTTCGGGACCGGCACATCGATGTGGTTTCCCGAATCGGTGGGCACTTCGGTGCCAGCCTGGGTGTGGCCGACCTCACGGTGGCCCTCCACTACGTCTTCGACACGCCCCGTGACCGGCTGGTCTGGGACACGGGTCACCAGGGCTACATCCACAAGATCCTCACCGGGCGCAACGACCGGTTTCCCAGCATCCGGCAGCACGGCGGACTTGCGCCCTTCCTGAGCCGGTCCGAGTCCGAGTACGACACCTTCGGGGCGGGTCATGCGGCAACTTCCATCTCAGCGGCGCTGGGGATGGCGGCGGGGCGGGACCTCATGGGCCGGTCGGAGAAGGTGGTGGCCATCATCGGAGACGGGTCCATGAGCTGCGGTCTGGCCTATGAGGCGCTGAACAACGCCGGCCACACCGAGCGGGACCTCATCGTCATCCTGAACGACAACGACATGTCCATCGCCCCCAATGTGGGGGCCATGAACAAGTATCTGACCTCCATGATCACAAACCCGGTCTACAACCGGGTGCGAAGCGAGGTGAAGTCCCTCCTCCAGAAGGCGCCCCGGAGCCTGGGGGATGTGGTGGAGGCGGTGGCGGGTCGGATGGAGGACAGCGTGAAGAGCCTGGTGGTCCCGGGGATGCTCTTCGAGGAGATGGGCTTCCGCTATGTGGGTCCGGTGGACGGGCACGATATGGACATGCTGGTGGACACCCTCACCCGAGTGAAGAGCCTGGGAGGCCCGATCCTGGTCCATGTCCTGACCCAGAAGGGGAAGGGGTACGGCCCGGCTGAGGAGAACCCGGTGAAGTGGCACGCCGCCTCGCCCTTCGAGAAGATCACCGGTGTGGCCAAGCGGAAGTCCGGTGGCCTCCCCCGGTACCAGAACGTCTTCGGGGAGGGACTGACGGCCTTGGGGCGTCAGGACCCCCGCGTGGTGGCCATCACCGCCGCCATGCCCGGAGGAACCAGTACCGGAGTCTTCGCCGCAGCCTTTCCTGAGCGGTTCTTCGATGTGGGAATCGCCGAGGGTCACGCCACCACCTTCGCGGCGGGACTGGCCACTCAGGGGATCCGCCCGGTGGTGGCCATCTACTCCACCTTTCTTCAGCGCGGTTACGACGGGATTGTCCACGATGTGGCGCTGCAGAAGCTCCCGGTGGTCTTCTGCCTGGATCGGGCAGGGATCGCCGGGGAGGACGGCCCCACCCATCACGGTACTCTGGATCTGGCCTACATGCTCTCGGTGCCCCATATGACGGTCACGGCGCCGAAGGATGGTTCCGAGATGCTGGCCCTGCTACGCCTGGGGACCTCTCACGACGAGGGTCCCTTCTCCATCCGCTGGCCCCGGGCCTCGGTCCCGGCCGAAGTGCCTGCCCTGGACGATATCCCCGAGGTCCCCTACGGCTCGTGGGAGGTGCTCCGGGAGGGGTCCGATCTGGCCGTCCTGGCGGTGGGCACCATGGTGCTTCCCGCACTGGAGGCGGCGGAGGCTCTGGCGGAGGAAGGGATCGACGTCACCGTGGTGAACTGCCGTTTTGTGAAGCCCATGGACCGGCGGACGCTGGCTCGGGTGCTTTCCGAACACCGGGCGGTCCTGACCCTGGAAGAGGGGACGGTGGTGAATGGATTTGGAGCGTACGTTGCCCGGGAGATCCTCTCCGACCCCGGGCTCCCGCACCCCCAACGACTCGTGTCCCACGGGCTCCCCGATTCATTCATTGAACACGGACCCCGGACCGAACTCCTCCGGGGCGTGGGGCTGGATCAGGACGGAATCCGGGAGCGGATGCGGGGGCTCGTACGAAAGGGCTTCCCTTCGGCGCTGGAGTCGGCCTGAGGGCCGTCAGGACAGACAGAGGAGCCATGGAACACCCCCATCTCACCCCTCCACTGGAACGGATCGGCCTCGTGGGGCGCGACCGTACCCCCGGGATCACGGACGTCCTGACGGAGCTTCGCCGCATCCTGGATTCGTGGGGTTCAGAGGTCTTTGCGGAACCCGGTCTTCGGGAGGGGGTCTTTGCCGACGCCCGGCCGCTGGAGGCCAGTGGCGAGGAGGGTGTGGACCTGCTCATCTCCCTGGGCGGCGACGGAACGCTCCTCAGGGGAGCGGGGTCCGTTCCCCTGGGGACACCCATCCTGGGGATCAACATGGGTCACCTGGGCTTCCTCACCTCCCTCCCGGTTACCCATCTCCGGGAGGGGATGGACCAGATCCGGCGTGGAGAGGCATGGCTCGACCGACGCAGTACCGTGGAGGGAGACGTGGTCCGGAATGGCGGGGCGCTGGACGCCAGCGTCTGGGCCCTGAACGACCTGGTGCTCCACAAGGGAGGGGTGGCCCGGGTCGTACGCCTCCGCCTCTCGGTGGCCTGGGGCGGACGGGAAGAGGAGATCGCCAAGTTCTCCGGCGACGGCATCATCGTGGCCACCCCCACCGGCTCCACTGCCTACTCCCTCTCCGCCGGAGGACCCATCCTGGTTCCGGATATGGCCTCCCTTGTGGTCACTCCCATCTCACCCCATACCCTGGCCATGCGCCCCCTGGTTCTTCCGGTCCGAGGCAGGCTCACGGTGGAGGCCCTGGACCGGGTGGAAGAGCTCGTCCTCACCGCCGACGGCCGGACGGGGATTCCCCTGGGGCCGGGAGACAGCGTGGTGGTGCGGCCGGGCAGGGACCGGGTGTCCCTGGTGCGCTTTCCTGGGCAGACCTTTTTCGGGACGCTCCGGAGGAAGCTCAACTGGGCGATCTGAGGCGACCCATCTCGCCATTGAGGCGCCCGCCTCCCGGCCGGTAGATTCCATCCATGCTACTGGAACTGCGCATCCGGGACTTTGCCGTCATACATGATCTGGCCGTGGAGTTGGGGCCGGGCCTCAACGTCCTCACCGGAGAGACCGGGGCCGGGAAGTCCATCCTTCTCGGCGCCCTCTCCCTTCTCCTGGGCGAGCGGGCGTCCTCCGACTCTGTTCGGATGGGTGCCGACCGGGCGCTGGTGGAAGCCGTCTTTGACCTCTCCGGTCGGGATGCGCTCCGGAGCGATCTCGAGGAGGCCGGATTCACGGTGGACGATGGGCTCCTGGTACTCCGTCGCGAGGTCCAGGCAGCGGGGCGGAATCGGGCCTGGATCAACGGATCGCCGGCCACGGCAGGGACGGTGGGGCTCTTCGGGCGCCGTCTGGTGGACCTCCACGGTCAGCACGAGCACCAGACCCTCCTGGATCCCTCCGAACAGCGGGGGATCCTGGACGCCTTCGCCGGGGCGTCCATGGCCCTGGCTCAGGTGCGGGGTGCCCACACCCGCCTCTCCGATCTCCGGGCCAACCGGGATGAGCGACGGGCGCGTCAGGGGGAGCTCGAGGCCAGGGCCGACTTTGTCCGCTTCCAACTGGAAGAGATCCGGTCTGCCAAGCCCCGGGCTGGGGAGGATGACGAGGCCGAGTCCGAGCTACGGCGCCTGGACCACGCCGAAGAGTTGGCCCGGAGCGCCACTGAGGCCCACGGGCTTCTCTACGATGACGCAGGATCGGCCTCGGAGCGTCTGGCCCGGGTCCGGGACATCCTGCAACGGCTCACCCGTTTCGACGAGGGGCTCGGCGAGCTCCGGGATCAGGTTGAGACGGCGTACCACCTTACCACCGAGTTGGGGCGCAGCCTCGGGGACTATGCCGCCGATGTGGAGGTGGACCCGGGTCGGGCCGAGGAGCTTCGCCGGCGGGTCGATCTCCTCTCCCGCCTGAAGCGGAAGTACGGCCCGGAGCTTTCCCACGTCCTGGCCACCGGGGAACGGCTGAGTGGAGAGCTCGAGGAGCTCGAGTCGGGAGAGGTGGAGCTGGAGGGGGTGGAGGAGGCCATCCGGGAAGCGGCGGTTGAGCTGGACGCCCACGCCCGGGAACTCACCGAGGCCCGGACTGGAGCGGCGAAGCGCCTGGAGGAGGCCATGGAGGAGCTTCTCCCGGAGCTGGGCCTTCCGGACGCGGTCTTCCGGGTGATCCTGAGCCCGGAAGCGGTGGTGGGTCCCCACGGCCGGGAGAGGGTGGAGTTCTACGTCTCCCTGAATCGGGGATTTGAGCCCCGACCCCTTGCCCGGATCGCTTCGGGCGGCGAACTCTCCCGGGTCATGCTGGCCCTGAAGCGTACCCTGGCCCGGGTCGACCAGGTGCCCACCCTGATCTTCGATGAGATCGACGCTGGGATCGGAGGTGTGGTGGCTACCTTCGTGGCCCGGAAGCTCAGGGAGGTGGCAGACCATCACCAGGTATTGGTCATCACCCACCTTGCCCAGCTGGCCTCGGTGGGGCATCGGCACCTCCGGGTAGAGAAGGGCACGAGGGAAGGGCTCGCTGCCACCACCATCTACCCCCTGGCCCAAGAAGACCGGGTGGAAGAGATCGCCCGGATGCTGGGCGGCGATCCCGAGTCCAGTACCTCCCGAAGCCACGCCCGGGAGCTACTCTCCGCACCAGAGGGCTGGGGCTGAGCCGGGTTCCTACCTCACCTCAGCGCCCGGCGCCCCGCAGGACCCTGATCCCGGCCTCCATCCGACGCTGGGAGAGGGGTGAGTCCCCGCTCCCGCCCATGGTGCCCCCGTAGGCCATGTAGACCTCGATGGGGAAGGGAAGCACCGGGGCAATGGGGGCGTCGAAGCCGTGATAGCGGAATTCGCCTCGTAGGTGGTGGAGGGTGGCTCCCCCCTGTTCAGGGAGGGCCACAGGCCGGACCCAGGTGCCGCTGCCTGCCGCACTACCATTCTCGGGGGTCGCATTTCCAGGCTCTGCCCGTTCGTACGTGGCGGCCCCCCGGCGGAAGTAGCGGTAGCCCAGGCCCAGGGAGAGGCCCGGGGTGATGTGGACCCGGGGCTTCACCGCCACCCGAACGACCGTGCCCGGTGTCCACCGCACCGGTAGGCGGTCCACGCCGAGGGTGCCGAACACCCGGTTCGGGTCCGGGGCAAGGACCACCGTTTCCTCTTCCTGGAACGTCCAGGCTTCCACCACCGTCAGAAGTCCGTAGCGGCGATCCGAGATCAGGTCCGTGACCAGCTTGCCCCCGACCCCCCCCGTGCCCCTCGAAGGGTCCAGGGGTGCCACGAGTTGGAGGGAATCCGGTTCGCCGGTGGGGAAGCGAACCGAAACCACGGCGGAGGAGCGAAGGCGCACCCGGTTGCCTGCGATGGGTCGATCCAGGAGTCCCACCACCGCATGGGCTTCCACATCCCCCAGGAGCATGTCCTCGCCGCTCACGGCCCTGGGGAAGGCCTCGCCTGTATCCTCACCCCATACGGGATCGACGAAGCGCTGGTAGAACTGGGCGTCAGGGAAGGGCGCCGTCGCCAGGGGGATCCCTTCCGGCCCGTCCACATCCCAGGCGGAGAACCCCTCACGAAAGGTGGTCCAGCGGCCTGAGAGGGCATCGCCCCCACTGGTTCCCCGGAGAGGGAATACCAGTTCTTCCTCGTAGGCCGCCTCCAGGTCCAGCATGAAACGCCGGGCATCGCCGAGGAGCCTCTGTCCGTCCTGACACGATGGCCCATTCTCGGCGTCTCCATTGCTGCTCCCGCCGGGAGCGCACAGTTCACCCAGCCTGGATTCAAGCTCCATTAGAGCCGAGCGGGCTCCTGCCAGGAATTCGTCCACCCCTCCCCGGTTTGCCGTCCAGGGGCTCTCCCCCACCGTCGCGCCCTCCCCGGAAAGGCGAAGCGACGAATTGCTACGACGACGGACAAAAGGCACCGTCACCCCCAGGGTGAGTCGGTCCAGCACACCGTAGGCCACCTGAATGGGGAGGTGCTGCTCTGCGGCGCTCATATGACCCCGCACCCGGCCCAAGCTGAGTTGCCAGTCAGACGGCGCTCTCGCCAACTCCCGGAAGCGGGCCTCGGCCACGGCGAATTCGGGCAGCAACCCCGGACCCAGAGAGGGTCGAAGGAAGGCGCCTCCCACCGGTTCGACTCCGTCGGGGCCATGAATTCCACGGCTCAGCGTCGAGGATCCCTCCAGCCCCAGCAGGAAGGCCCGACGGGGAACGAGGGGGTTGGCGGCGCCCAACGCCTCCACCGAGACCGTATCCGCCACGTTGGAGGATGGGACCACCCCGCTGGCGAAGGCGTCGGCCCCGCACGTGTCAGAGGGGGTCTCGTAGCCAGCCAATGGGGCGGATCCCAACCATAGGGCCAGAAGGACCAGGCCCGAGGGCAGGAGGGAACGGTGCGGACGGATCCGTCCCGCGAGAGGGATGGACGCCGCGACGTGCGATCTGGAAGGATGCATGGATGGTGGAAGGCAGGTGGCCAGGCGCCCCGGCGAAAGGTCGAGGAAGGGTGGAAACCCGTCCCACAGCCGTTGGGCGGTGTTCCTTGAACTCCAAAGATAGAAAAGGCCGAGAGGTGGGGAAATCTCGCGGCGAAACAGATCCCGGTACAGGTGCGAGTAGACCTGGGACAGGTTGAGTTGAGGGTCGGCGAGGGTGCTGCAGCAAGGCGGCTTGGGGTTCTATCTCGAGTCGCGGGTGCCGGGGTCGAAACCCGTCTCTCTCCCGGCCCAACCCCCGTTGACAGAGGGTACCTCAGCGCCTACCTTTTCGGTCCGGTCGATGAGGCGCTCGGAACTCGGGCTTCGCCTTCGGAGATCGGTTGCTGCGGGAATAGCTCAGTTGGTAGAGCACCACCTTGCCAAGGTGGGGGTCGCCGGTTCGAGTCCGGTTTCCCGCTCTGATTTCACGGGGAGGCTCCGCTCAGGCGGGCCTCCCCGTGGAGTCTGGGGGAGGATCGTTTCCCAATCCCCCCCGCATCGGCGCCGTGGCCAAGTGGTAAGGCAGAGGACTGCAAATCCTTTATCCCCGGTTCGAATCCGGGCGGCGCCTCTAACCCGAGGCCTCATCACAGCTCATGAGCCCCGCACCACCGCGGCCTCCGAAAAGCCTACCGCCCGGATCACCGAGGCGAGCGCAGCGAGCCAGGTAATCCGGGCGGCGCCCCGTCGAGCTAAGTATGCACGACGGGGTTTTTTTTAGTATCTGGGCCTAACTTCGCCCCTGCCCTTGACCCGTTCTCCCTAGTTGGAAACGCCCCTCCCCCCGTACCCCACCCGAAGCAGCGCCCCATCGAACCATGGCTCCGCCCAAGTCCTGGACTTAAGTCCCGGGATGGACGCCAAACCCCCCAAGTTGCTGACCATGGTACGGGCCGCCATCCGCGCCCATCACATGAGCCCGCGGCCGGGGAAGCGGGTTCCAACGGTGCTAGGCCGGGAGGACGTGCACAGACTCCTCGGAACGCTTGAGGGACCGTCCTACCTGGTCGCCTCACTCCTCTACGGATCGGGACTGCGGTTGATGGAGGCGCTCACGCTGAGGGTCAAGGATCTGGATCTCGCACTCCTCGAGCTAAGGG
>SKJY01000303.1 GCA_007121775.1 Gemmatimonadota bacterium | reverse complement strand
TGACTCCGGCGGCTGCCGTCCCGCCCTGAGAGGGGACTTCGAAGGTTGCCGGGAGGTCACCATCTGTTTAACCCGGGCTTCAATAGACCCCCTCCGGTGCGTCTCGGGGCCGGCACTCCTCATCCGAGGGTGCCGGCCTCATTTTTTTGGTCGTTCTCCAGTGTTGGTGCCGGCAGGCGGTTGGGTGGATCCGGGGGGGACCGATGGCCTGGACCAGGGGTACTCCTCCCGCATTCCGATTTGCATGCTCCCCCACGACCCCGGAACCCGCTGAAGTAGCCCCATCGTTCCAGCCCACACCGGACGCGGTTCCCTTTGCGATCGGAGGGGGCCCTGCGGCAACCAGGCCGCTCCGGATGTCTCGGGTTCCGCATCCACCCCCGAATCCCCTAGCTTCTTCTCCATCCGAAGGAAGTCCGACCCATGCCTCGAGTCAGCGTTACCCGCCGCGTCCACTTCTCCGCCGCTCACCGGATCCATAGGCCGGACTGGAGCGATGACCGCAATCAGGAGGTCTTCGGAGACTGCTCCAACCCCCAGTGGCACGGGCACAACTACGAGATGGACGTGACGGTGGAGGGAGAGATCGATCCAGAAACCGGCTACGTGATGGACCTGAAGGAGCTCAAGGATTTGGTGCAGAACCGCGTCCTGGCTGATGTGGACCACCGGAACCTCAACACCCAGGTCCCCTGGCTCAAGGACACCAACCCCACCACCGAGAACTTCATCGTCGCCATCTGGGAACGGCTCCGTGAGCACCTCCCCGAGCGGGTGGCCCTTCGTCGCCTGGTGCTCTGGGAGACTCCCCGGAACTATGTGGAGTACGAGGGGCTTTGAGCCACCGGTGCCACCTGACCACAGCAACTCCATCGAGACCATAGAACCGCAAGATGACCAACCCCACCGTGACCCCCTCTACTGCGGACCAGGAGTCCGGATCCGCGAACCTCGCCCCAACTCCGGCCCCGGCTCCCGATCTCTCCCATGCCTCTTTCGAGCATCTGGTGGCGGAGATGCTCCGTCGCCTGGGGGAAGATCCGGATCGTGAGGGACTCCTGGATACGCCGAGCCGGGTGCGGAAGTCGCTTCAGTACCTGACCCGTGGATACGATCTCCGTCCCGACGAGACCATCGGGACAGCGCTCTTCCAGGAGCGCCACCACAACATGATCATCGTGAAGGACATCGAGATGTACTCGCTCTGCGAGCATCACATGCTGCCCTTCTTCGGGAAGGTTCACCTGGCCTACATCCCCGATGGACACATCCTGGGGCTCTCCAAGGTGGCCCGGTTGGTGGAGGTCTTCGCCCGGCGCCTCCAGGTGCAGGAGCGGCTCACCGAGGAAATCGCCCAGAGCTTCTGGGATGTGGTGCAGCCCCAGGGAGTTGGTGTGGTCATCGAGGCTCACCACCTGTGCATGATGATGCGGGGGGTCCAGAAGCAGAATTCCTCGACCATCACATCGGCGGTGCGCGGCGCATTCATGGAAGATCAGCGAACCCGGGACGAGTTCCTCCGCCTGTGCACCTCGCGGCACCGGCCTCTGGGATGACCGGCGCTAGCAAAGGGGCGCCCTCCTCTCCGGTAGCGGTGGTGACGGGAGCCAGCCGGGGCATCGGCCGGGCCGCGGCTCTCCGCCTGGCGACGGCCGGATTCCGTGTGGCCGGGGTGGCCCGGAGTGTGGAGCCCCTGGAATCGCTGGCGGAAGCGACTGGGGGCTGGGCTCTCCCCTGCGACGTCACCCGTCCGGAAGACGTCACCGCGCTGGTGCAGGCGGTGGAGGATCGGGCCGGGAGGGCACCGGATCTCCTGGTGGTAGCCGCCGGAGTCTTCACCCTGTCACCAGTGGCGGAGCTTGAGTCCGCGGACCTGGACCTCAATCTGGATGTGAATCTTCGAGCCGGGATTCTCACAGTTCGCCACTTCCTTCCGGGAATGTTGGCGCGGAAGCGGGGGACCATCGTCCAGGTGGGCTCCGTGTCCGGGCGAAAGGCCTTCCCTGGGAACGGCGCGTATGCCGCCTCCAAATTCGGGATACGGGGGTTCCACAGCGTCCTCCTGGAGGAGCTGAGAGGGACTGGGGTTCGCGCGACGCTCCTGGAGCCGGCTGCGACCGACACCTCCATCTGGGATCCCATGAACCCGGATGGGGATCCCGGCCTCCCGGATCGGGCGGCCATGCTTCGGGCCGAGGAAGTGGCTGAAGTGATCCACTTTGTGGCCACGCGCCCCGAAGGAGTCCAGATCCCCTTCCTGCCGGTGGAGCGGAGTTGAGACTCCCGCCGCCGGCACAGGCCGGGCGGGCACGGGCCCCGCGCGCTCCTGCCCCAGCACACCACAGGCCCAGCAGAGAGTTCAGTATGGACGAGCGATTGGTCTACACCGTTAGTGCACAGGCCCATTATGATGCGGCGCACTTCCTCCGGAACTATGACGGCAAGTGCGCCCGACTCCACGGGCACCGGTACGTCGTGGAGGTGGCGGTGCAGGCCCAGGAGTTGGATGAGTCGGGGATTGCCTTCGACTTCGTGGATCTGAAGGGGCATCTCAGGGAGTTGGCGGAGATGTTGGATCACCAGAATCTGAACGACCTTCCTCCCTTCCGGGAGGTGGAGACCAGTGCCGAAAACCAGGCCGCCTGGTTCTACCGGGAGATGAAACAGCGTCTCCCCGGGAAGTTGGCGGAGGGTCTCCTGTACGCCCGAGTTTGGGAGACCCCCACGAACTGGGCCCAGTTCGGCCCGGCCCACGCACCTCTCCCGGCCCCTCGAACGGCCCCCGTGGACTGAACCTTCAGTTGGCATTCGGTGCTCTTGTCATCGATAGGCGTTCAGGAACCAGTGACCCGGCGCCGCTCTCACGGAGGAGTCAACCACCGCCGATCCATGTTTGCATATCCTCCCTCTCCCCGCTTCCTCCCGGCCTGATGCATCTCCTGGTCACGGACCGCCTGTCATGCCCCCGATGCGGCCCCACCTTCGGGCTGATCCTCATGGCCGATGATCTCCGGGACCGACGGGTTCTGGAGGGAGCCCTTGGGTGTGCCAACTGCAGGGAGCGGTATCCGGTGCGGGGAGGCTTCGGAGATCTGCGCCCACCACCGCGGGGACCGCTCCCGGAGTTCGGGATGTCGGATTCGGTGCGGGTGGGGGGCGGATCCTCTCCGGTACCCGATGCGCCCGTCGAGCACTCAACTAGCCCCGACGACCCGGCGGAGGCGGCCTTCCGGCTGGCGGCCCTCCTCGGGGTTCGGGAGGGCCCGGGCCTCATCCTCCTGGCCGGGGGATGGGCCTCGCTGGCGGGACGCCTCGCCGCTCGCATCGACGAGATCGAGGTGGTGGCACTGGACCCGGCGCTACATGGGGCTGGAGAGGAGGCAGGCGTAAGCCGGCTCACCGCCGGTGCCGGCCTTCCCTTCTTCTCAAGCGCACTCAGGGGGGTGGCCCTGGAGGGAGCCCAACTGGCGGAGTGGGAAGGGGAAGCGATCCGGGTTCTGGCTCCAGGAGCCCGTCTGGTGGTGCGCGATCCCCCGCCGGGTCTCTCGTCCCGCCTCGAGGCCCGAGGTCTCCAGCCCCTCCTGGAGACCAGACGGTACGTGGTTGCCCAACGGGGTTGAGACCGGATTGCGTCCGGGCTCAACCCGTGGCTACCTTCGCAAGGGAAATCTTCGCTCCTTCCACCCGCCTGCTATGTCTTTCTGGAAGTCACTCTTCGGGGACAACGAGAGCACCGAGAAGGTGGACTACTACAAGGAGGGCCTGGCCCTCCTGCAGCAGGGCCAGTTCCATGAGGCTCTGACCTCCTTCCGCTTGGCCCTCAAGGAGTCTCCCGGCGACACGGTGGTCCTGCAGCAGATCGCCATCGCCTACACCCGCATCGGAATGACCGAGGAGGCGGCCAAGACCTACCGCCATGTCCTCCAGAAGGACCCCGCAGCGGTGGGCGCCCATTATGGGTTGGCCTACCTCCTCCTCCGGAAGGGGGAAGAACGGGAAGCCATCCAGCACCTGGAGGCTTTCCTGAAGGCTCCCCCCAGGGGCGCAGATGCCCGGGAGCACGTGAATCACGCTCGTGCAACCCTGGCGCAGCTCCGTGGTGAGAATCCCAACCTGGATCTTGATGACGATTTCGACGCGTAGTGCCCATCTCCGCTGGACTGGAGACGGTATGGTATACGAAGGTCGGACCGGCAACAGCCGGCCCATTCACCTGGACGGCGATTCCACCGCCGGCCCTTCTCCCATGGAGGCTCTCCTCATGAGCCTCGGCGGATGCATGGGGATCGATATCCAGGCCATTCTGGAGAAGGGCCGGATCCCCATCGAGACGCTGGAGGTCTCCATGGAGGGTGATCGTGCCGGATCCCTTCCGAAGCGCTTCACCGCCGTGCGAATGACGGTGCGTATCCAGGGTCCGCAGGAGGGTGACCTGCCCAAGGTGGAGCGGGCGGTTCAGCTGTCCCGGGACAAGTATTGCAGCGTCTTCCACTCGCTGCAGCCGGACCTGGACGTGGATATCCAGATCGAACTCGCCTGACGTATCCAGGGGCGGCCCGAGCCCGGACCGGCGGCGCCCCTCCCCTCCCAGCCCAAGAAAGGAGCCTCCGAATGGGTCAGCGCCGCCATGCTTCCACTCCGGGTGAATTCGCACCCGGAACCCTGGTGGATCTCTTCTTCGAGGTTGTGGATCGCCTGGGAGACCGCCCGGCCCTCCAGTGGTATGGGGACGGATCATGGCCGTCCATGACGTACAATGAAGCGCTGGAACGGGTGCGGGGGGTATCCGGTGCGCTGGCGGAGTTGGGGCTGGAGCGGGGAGACCGAGCGGCCATCCTGGCGGAGAATCGCCCCGAATGGGCGTTGGCGGATTACGGCTGTCTCACCTCGGGTGTGGTGGACGTGCCCATCTACGCCACCCTGACCCCCCGTCAGGTGGCCTACATCCTCAACGACTGCGGGGCCCGCCTGGTCTTCGTGTCGACGCCGGAGCAGCTCGAGAAGATCCGGGAGATCCGGAAGTCGTGCCCGGCGCTGGAGTGGGTGGTGGTCTTCGATCCGCCGGAGGGGACGCGGGATGCCCATGAGCTGAGTTGGGACGAGTTCGTGGAGCGGGGAGCTTCCCGGGCCATGGCCTGGTCGGTGAAGGAGTTCCGGGATCAGGCCTTTGCGGCGCAGCCGGACGATGTGGCCACCATCCTGTATACCTCAGGGACCACCGGTGAGCCCAAGGGGGTCATGCTCACCCACAACAACCTCCACTTCAACGTTCGCACCTCCCAGACCCGCCTCCCCATCGACGAGCGGGACAGCACCCTTTCCTTCCTTCCGCTCTCCCACGTGTTCCAGCGGATGGTGGACTACCTCCTCTTCAATCGGGGGTGCCCCATCACCTACGCCCGGGCCATCGAGACGGTGCCCGACGACCTGAAGGCGGTTCGGCCCACCATCGTAGTCTCGGTCCCCCGGCTCTACGAGAAGGTCTACGCCAAGGTGATGGACGCCGATGGGGTGAAGGGCAAGCTGGTGGGTTGGGCCACCGAGGTGGGCCGGCGGTGGGCCGAGGATCAACTGGCGGGTCGGACCCCTGGCGCCGTCACCCGGGCCCAGTATGGCCTGGCCAGGAAGCTGGTCTTCTCCAAGATCTATGAGGGTGTGGGCGGACGGCTCCGTTACTTCGTCAGTGGCGGCGCTCCCCTGGCGCCGGAAATCAACAAGTTCTTCTTCTCCGCGGGGATCACCATCCTTGAGGGGTATGGGCTCACCGAGACGAGCCCCGTGACCAATGTGAATACCCCCAATGACTTCCCTCTCAACTACCGGATCGGTACGGTGGGGAAGCCCGTGCCCGGCACCGAGATCCGCATCGCCGATGACGGCGAGATCCTGGTGAAGGGGCCGCAGATTATGAAGGGGTACTACAAGCGCCCCGACGCCACGCGTGAAGTGATCGACCAGGAGGGTTGGTTCCACACCGGAGATGTGGGAGAGATTGACGCCGACGGCTTCCTCAAGATCACGGATCGGAAGAAGGATCTCATCGTGACGGCGGGGGGGAAGAATGTGGCCCCGCAGCCCATCGAGAATCGTCTGAAGAAGAACCGATTCTTCGACCAGCCCGTGCTGGTGGGTGATCGGGAGCGTTTCCTGAGCCTCATGCTGGTGCCCGACTTCGAGACCCTCGCCGCCTGGGGTCGGGAAAATGGGATCCAGGCCCGGGACCGGAAGGGGCTCCTCTCCGAGCCCCGGGTCCAGGACTTCCTCCTGGACCAGATGCGCAGGGAACTCTCGGACCTGTCGAGCTTCGAGATGCCCAAGAAGCTCATCCTCCTGCCGGAGCCTTTCACCATCGAGGACGGCTCGCTCACCCCCACCCAGAAGGTGAAGCGCCGGGTGGTCCAGGAGCGGCATCAGGCCATCCTCAAGACGGTGTACGACGCGGCCAATATACAGCAATCCGTATTCACTGCGTGGTGAACAGGGGCGCCTCCGTGGAGCCTCCACCCCGCACCATGAGGAAGGAACCGTGGTATACGCCCAATCCAAGTCCCCCACCCGAGTCGTGCTCGTTACCGCTCCTGACACGGAGACGGCTGCGGGGATCGCCCGTTCCCTGGTGTCGGAACGGCTCGCGGCGTGCGGAAATGTGGTCCCGGGTCTCACCTCCATCTATCGGTGGGAGGGAGAGGTCCACGAGGATCAGGAGGTCCTCCTGATCCTGAAGACTCGAGAGGAGCGGGTGGAAGAGTTGGTCCGGCGTGTGGCCGAACTCCACCCCTACGACGTACCGGAGGTGTTGGCCCTTCCGGTGGATGGTGGGCTTCCCGCCTACCTCTCCTGGGTCGAATCGGAGACGTCTCCATGATGGACGACATGTTCAGTCGGATGCCTGGAGGGGACCCGAATTCACAGGACGGCGGGGGTGGTCGCGGGGCTGATGAGGGAAGGGACGGCCGGGCCGGTGAGGAGGATGCCGCCGGCCCGCCGGATGAGTGGAAATCCCAGTCCCTGGCGGCGGAAGAGTCCCTGGCTCCGGAACCTTCGTCCCCTGAGGAGGAGGCCTTCCGACGCGCCCGCTCCCTGGAGCGAGGTGGTCGTGCAGACGAGGCGGCGGCGCTCTACCGGGACATCCTGGCCAGGAACCCGTACCACGTCCGGGCCCGCAACAACCTGGGGATCATCGAGGATCGGCGGGGCAACCACGCCGCCGCCCTGGAGCACTTCAAGGCCGCGCTTCAGACGGAGCCCGAAAACCCGGAGGTGCTGGGAAACATGGGGGCGGCCCTTGGGTCCATGGCCCGCTTCGATGAGGCGGAAGAGGTGCTTCACCGTGCTCTCCGCACCGAGCCTGATCGTGTGGATGTCCGGACCAACCTGGGCATCCTCCACTTCCGACGGGGGGTCTATGCCCAAGCCCTGAGTGAGCTGGAGTGGGTCATCGGGAAGGACCCGGAGAACGCCGCCGCTCACTTCTACCGGGGTGAGGCCCTGAACCGTATGGGCAGGGTGGACGAGGCAATGGAGGCACTGGAGCAGGCGTCCCGCCTCCAGCCGGGGAACGCCAGAATCTACTACCTCATGGGGATCCTCTACGACCGGAAGGGGCTGCCGGTGGAGGCGGGGGCCATGTACCGTCGAGCCCGGGAACTCTCGGGGAATCGGTGATGGAGGTCCGCCGGGTAACGGACCCGGTGGCTGCCGGCGCCGACGGCCTCCTGGTGTCGGTGGGCTCGGATCTGGAGCCCCTCACCGCCCTGGAAGGGAGGCTCGTCCGCAGCGGGGGGCGGGAGCTTCGCCGCCCGCTGGACGCCTTGGGCGAGATGCCTCCGGGTGCGGCGGTGGTGACGCCTGGGGGCGATCTGGCGGTGGAGATGGTCATTCATGTGGTCATCCGGTCCAGGGAGGAGCCCATCACCGAGCGGGGTCTGGTCCAGGCCGTTCGCCGCGGGTTGGAGCAGGCGGCACGGTGGGAGGTGGAACGCCTCGCCCTTCCCCTTCTGGGGATCGGTGCAGGAAATCTCGACGCCGAGGTGGCAGCTGCCATCCTTATCCGGGTCTACCGGGAGCACCGACTCTCTCACGCCTATCCCAGCTCTCTGGTCTTCCTGGCGGAGACCACCTACCAGGAGGAGGCGGTTCGTCGGGCTCTCGGGCCCACGCCCATGGGCCTTGAGGGGTGGCTCGCCCTCCCGGGAGGCGGGGGCGAGGAAGGGGGCATCGTCTCCCTGAAACAGGCGCCCAAAGGGCCATGGGCCCTGGCCACCGCTGGGGGTAAGGATGCCACCCTGGCGCTCCATCGGGCTCGAGCGGCGGGCCGGGAGGTGCACTGGGCCCTGAACATCTTCGAGGGAAACAGCGGATTGGTCCGTTTCCACGGGACTCCGAAGGCGGTGCTCCGGGCCCAGACGGCGGCGCTGGGGCTCGATCCGGTCTTTGACCGCACCCACCCCCGGGATTTCGACCAGGTTCTGACCCGACTCCTGGAGGACCTCCGGGGCCGAGGCGCCTGTGGGGTCATCTTCGGTAACCTCCACCTTACCGAGATCCGTGATTGGTACGCTGCGCGTGTGGCCGCCGCCGGCCTCGCCCACCTGGAGCCCCTGTGGGGCGTTCCCCCCATGGAGGTGGCCCGGTCCGTGGTAGAGGAAGGCTTCCGGGCCCGGGTGATCTCGGTGAATCTGGAACGGGGCGACGCGGCGTGGCTCGGTCGGGAACTGGACGAGGACCTCCTGAGCCAGTTTCAGGAGGCGGGAATCGACCCCTGTGGAGAGCAGGGCGAGTACCACACTCTGGTGGTGGATGGCCCTTCCTTCTCCTCCCCGGTGGAGGTGGCTTGGGGGGAGCCCCTGGAGAGGGAGGGGCACCGGTTCCTCACCCTAGGGCTCCCCCCCGGTTCCTGAAGAGGTGGCTGGTATACCCCCGAAAGGCTCTCCGGCACGATGGCGGAAGCGGATCGGGGCGTCGCCGGCAACTCCACCCCTCGACAGTCAACCATCCGTGGCCCATATTCCGGCGTCACGGAATCTCAATCCCCTCGGCGGAGAACCCCATGCTGCCCGGTGGTTACGACTTCATCCACGTCATCTTCTGGTTCGTTGTCCTCCTGGTTGTGGTGGGCACGAACTTCATGGCCATCCTCCTGAGCGGTGGGCTCGGTCTTCTGGTCATGGAGGCCCTGGGAATCGGAACCGGGGAGAAGGACTGAGGGCGGGCTCATCCCCCTGGCTCAACGCGTCCCAGGAACTCCCTTCCCCGGGATGGTTACCAACCGTTGACGCTCCCCCATTCGCAGCATTCCGGTCGGGAGGAGGAGACGCGGTTTCCGGCCTCCTTCCCGGCCCGCGGGTAGACCGAACCTGGTTGGAGCGCATCCCTCCGGATTCCGCCGAGGTAGAGGTGCACGAATGACGCTCATCACCATCATGGGCATGGTGGCAGCCCTGGGGTTCGGAATCTACTGGGGGCTTCCTCCCCGGTACGAGGCGTCCCAGGAAGAAATCGACAAGAAGCTGGGCGAGAAGGGCGAGCATGCGACGGTGCGTCGTCACTTCACGCCCATGGCCCTCCTGCAGCGGAAGGTGGAGAGGGGCTCGGATCGCCGCCGCTCCCGCCGGACCCGCAAGCCCTTCCAGACCCACTGACGGTTCCCCCGGGCTGAGTCGCCGCCGGGTTTTCAGATCAGGTGGTTCACCGCCACCAGAATGGCTCCGATTCCCCCCCCGAGCACATAGCCCAGGCGGACGATGAGCCGGAGTTCCCGGTCGGTCACCCGCCGCACCAGTTCTTCCATCTGCTTCACCGGGTACGCCCGGACCTTCTCCTCTACCCGACGCTGGACATCCAGCGTCCGTACCACCTCGGGCACCTGGGCCTGGAGCCAGATCCAGAGCGGATCGGCCGCCGCCTCCTGGAGTCGCTCCCTGCCACCCTCCGGCAGGAGGGCTGCCGGGCGTCCCAGCGGTCGATCCAGAAGGTTCAGGAGCGCCTCCTTCAATGCCTGGCGGTAGAGTTCCCGTGCCGGTTCGCTCCGACCCACTGCCACGACGCTCCGGGTGATCCGTTCCCGTGGCACCGAGCGTAGGAGGTCACCCCAGGTTCCCCGGGCTGTCCGTCCCACCCCCTGGCGGAGTTTGTCCGTCAGGTAGCTTCGGGTCTCCGGGTCGCGAACGAGGCGGACCACCCATGAGCTCACAGCCTGCCGCCCCCGCTGGACTCCTAGGTCATCGGGCCGCCCCACCACCTCGGTGACGGGCCGCCGGAGGAGGTCCAGCACCCCGTCGTTGACCCTCCGGGCAATGGCTTCCTGGACCGCGGGATCCCGAAGCATGAGGGAAAGCTGCTCGGCCCCGTCCTCCTCGAGGGTGGTGAGCACCCGGTCCAGCGTCTCGTCGGTGACCACCAGACGTGCCACCAGCCGCTGGTGGAAGCGCAGATCTCGGAGAAAGCGCTTGAAGAGGTCCCGGAGCGCCGCTTCAAGCTGGATGCGAGCCTCCGGGTCTTCCAGGATCCCCCCGAGTCGCCGGGCCGCCACCGGGAGGAAGCGTGCAAGTGCCCCCTCCAACGCCTGGGCGAGTCCTCCGGGAAGGATTCCTTCCAGAGTACGGTCGTCGCGCAGGACCCCTTCCACGGCTCTGGCCAGGTAATCATCCACCACCCGCTCGAAGCCGTCCCGAGCCACCGCCTCGCCGATCCACTCCTCCAGGGCACCGGCCAGTGTCTCTTCCCGCTCCGGTGTCAGGAGTTCGCCCACTGGCCGGTCTGCGAGTCGGTCCAATACCTCTGCCGTGCGCCGGTCCACTGCCTCCTGGAAATCAGCCGAATCCAGCCATCCATCCAGACGCAGACAAAGCTGCCGGGCAATGCCGTCCAGCACCGACTCCACCTCCCGGATGGCCGGTGCGGGGAGGGTGTCCCGGAGTGATCCCCGCTCCCGCTCCAGCATCTCTTCCAGGAAGCCACCCAGGCGGTCCTCGAAGGCCTCCCGGAACTCACGGTTGGAGAAGATCCGAGTCAGATCATCCTCGGTCAGGAGTCGGGTGCCCACCGTCCGACCCACTGCCGCCGCCAGTCGATCCTGGTTCTTGGGGATGGCGCCCTGAAGGAGCGGCCGGCCTCCCGGTCCCAATCGGAGGGGCCGGTACGGATGGAAGAGCATCCACACAGCCAGGGTGTTGGTCAGCCCTCCGGCCAGGGAGCCGGCCACGACGGTAAGGAGGGCCCGGAGGAGCTCGGGGCTCATGGCTGCCGGTGACGGAGGACGCCGTGAACGGCCACCGTCTCTCCATCGAAGCTGGCCTCGCCCCGCACGGTGAAGAAGGCCTCCACGGGGAGAAGTGCGCCCTCCCCCTCAAGGGCTTCAAGGTGCGATCCCACCGACTCCACCACCACTTCCAGCTCTCCCTCCGGACTTCGGAGTTCCCAGCGGGTGGGGATGTCCCGGCGGGCGTCCTCGAAGGCTCTCATCTCGTCCCACTCCATTTCCAGCGCCGACCAACGCCGCTCGCGAACGGCGATCCGTGTCCACCCCATCCAGGTGGGAAGGACCGGGGTCTCGGCAGTGGCCGGCGTCACCGCCACGAAGAACGCCTGGAAGACGTCTCCCCCCTGGAGGAAGAGCCAGTCGCCCCGGGGTTGCTGCCCCGGGCCGGTGATCCCGGCGTAGTCCACCAGGAACCCCTCCACCTCCTCTCCCTCCACCTCCGTCACCGCCCGGTGGAACCGCACTCCCTCACGGGGCGCCGTGGACCAATCGGCCAGGACGATCCCCAGCCGGGTCCGGAGCGCCGGTGGGGCACTTCGGAGTCGGAGTGACTCAAGCCTTCCCTCCGCACTGACCACCAAACCGATCCCGGGACCGGGCACGATCTGCCACGCCTCTCCCACGGCCCCCGCCTCTTCCGCCTCGTTCACCAGACGCTCCCAGGTGCCTCCCCGGCCGATCCAGACCCCCCGCCCCCGGGTCTCGGAGGTGCCGGCCCGGAGCCCCTGGAAGACCCAGGGCACCACGGTGGTGGAGTCGGCATCGCGGGACACGAAGACCAGATGCCGGTGATGACCCTCGAGGGGGGCCTCCGGATCGGTCTCCGGGAGCGGCTCGGCCGGGAGGGTGGTAGTGGGAGGAAGCACGGCCTCCGGCTGCTCCTCGCCTTCCGATTCGCACGCCGCCAGCGCCAGCAATGCCGTAAGGATGGCCACCATGACCAGCAGTAGGGGGGCGTGGCACTGCCGGCGGAGGCGGTCCGATCGCCCCCGAGGCAGGAAGGGGGAGGGCATGTAGGGCTCAGGCCGGGTCAAGGGGAGGAAGAGGGAGATGGTGGGGCGAGGGAAGGCGTGAACCGTGCCAAGGTAGCGAACGACTTGCCGGGGGGGGAGTCCGGGCCTACCTTCCCGGCGTTTTTCCTCCCCCACAACCCAGGGTCCCAAGGGAATCCCCACGCATGCAGCTATACACGAAGATCCTCCTCGGACTGATCCTCGGAGCCGTTGTCGGGTTCATCGCCAATGTGGCGGGCCTCATGTGGCTGCAGAGCTTCCTCATTGCGCTGGAGCCGCTGGGGACAGCCTTCATCCGGGCCATCACCATGATCGTGGTGCCTCTGGTGGTGGCTTCTCTCATGGTGGGGACGGCCTCGCTGGGTGATCTGGCGAAGCTGGGACGGATCGGCGGAAAGACCATCGCCTTCTACCTCTGCACCACAGCCGTAGCGGTGACCATCGGGCTCACTGTCTCCAATGTGATCAAGCCAGGGGCCGGGATCGACGACTCGACCCGGGATGCCCTCTCGGCCCAGTTCGAGGGCCAGGCGGCAGGGGCCATGACGCTGGCCGAAGAGGCGCCCAGCGTCATCGAGACGCTCCTGAACATCATCCCCCGCAACCCTGTGGCCGCGGCGGCGAACCTGGAGCTCCTCCCCCTCATCTTCTTCACCATCGTCTTCGCGGCGGCGGTGAGTGTCATCGCTCCGAAGCGGCGGGACGCCGTCATCACCTTCTTCGAGGGGGTGAACGACGCCAGCATGGTGGTCATCGACTGGATCATGAAGACCGCCCCCTACGCCGTCTTTGCCCTCATCAGCGCGGTGGTGGCCCGGTTCGGGTTGGATCTGCTCCAGAGTCTGCTCATATACTCGGGCGTGGTGGTGCTGGGACTCCTCCTGCACCTGACCATCACGTACGGGCTGGCGGTCCGATTCCTGGCGAAACTCAACTTTTTCACCTTCCTTCGGCGGATCTCCAACGCGCCCCTGGTGGCTTTCTCCACCTCCTCATCCAACGCCACCCTCCCGGTGACCATGGAGACGGCGGAAGAGCGGCTGGGGATCTCCAAGCCCGTCTCCTCCTTCGTGCTCCCGCTGGGAGCCACCATCAATATGGATGGGACGGCGCTCTATCAGGCCGTGGCGGTCATGTTCATCGCCCAGATCTACGGCATCGAGATCGGGATCACCGAACAGCTCATCGTGGTACTCACCGCCACCCTGGCCTCCATCGGCGCGGCTGGGGTCCCCAGCGCCGGGATCATCACCCTCATCATCGTGCTGAACGCCGTGGGGCTCGGGGCCCAGGTGCAGGCGGGAATCGCCCTGATTCTGGGGGTCGACCGGATCCTGGACATGATCCGGACCTCGGTGAACGTCACCGGTGACCTGACTGCTGCATCGGTGGTGGCCCGAAGCGAAGGCGAGGATCTCTCCTTCCCGCCCCGGGGTGACGGAGATGACCCCGGCGTGGGCATGCCAACTCCCCGGAGGGAGCCGGCCGGCGTCGGGGGCTGACGGCCGGCTGCTCGTTCAGGGAGTGGCCGCTTCGGTCGGGGAGCGTGCGTTCCAGCCATTGGCCTCCAAGCGGCGGTCCAGGCGGCGCAAGAAGCGCACGATCCGTCGCCGATTCGTCCCAAGGTCGCTCGCTCCCACCCGGGAACTGGAGGTGAGATCGACCCGGGTCCAGCCTTCGGGGTCCAGCGTCACCCGGATCTCCACATCATCCACGAAACGGAAGAGCCGGGTCCGGGCTTCGCCTGAAATCCGGCCTTCCGTCGCATCCGTCTCTACCTCCTCAAGACGGGCCCTGGCCTCCCCCTCCACCGCGTCCCACACGGCTTGGAAGGGCACGGCGTACTGGCGACCTCGGAGCGAGGGGTCCCGGTGGTCGGGCCGGGTCTCGGTGTGATTGGCGGTGAGACCAACCAGGATCCGACGTACGATCACGGCGTCCTCACCCTCCTTCCGGGTGGAGGACCCACCGGATGGTAACGGAGGCGGTGACGGACTGGCGTCCGGCCTCCACCGGCGTCTCTACCGCTTCGGCGGCCATCATCATCTGGGGGCCGAAGCCCTGGAACATGGAGCGGGGCTGGGGGCGCTGTGCTCCTCCCTCCACATGGGCGGGAAGACCAAGACGCATCCCCAGGGCCTCCGCCATGACCTCGGCCTCGGTCCGGGCCTGGGCCACCGCCCGGCGAAGGGCCTCCAGACGGTGGGGCTCCGGGTCACGGATTTCGAAGATGAGCCCGGCTACACGATTTGCGCCCCCGTCCAGGGCCAGGTCCACCAGTCGGCCCACCGCTTCCACATCGTCGGTGATGACCTGGAGGGTGTTCCTGGCGGTGTACCCCACGATCTCCCGTCCCCGGTCCCGGTCCATGGGGCCGTAGCGGGGCTGGAGTTGGTATCCCGAGGTTTCCAGACGCGCCTCCCGCCCCGCTTCCGAAGTCCGGAGCGACGCCATGACCCGGTCCATGAGTTCGGCATTGGCAACGCCGGCTTCGGCGGCGGTGGCAGCCTCGGTCTCCACGGCGAACTGGATCCGGGCCCGATCCGGATCCACCTC
>SKJY01000018.1 GCA_007121775.1 Gemmatimonadota bacterium | reverse complement strand
TGCGCTGCTCGCCCCGCCACGTTCCGTTCTGCCTTAGGGAAGCGATATTCGCGGCCATCTCGTCGACGGGGGCCGCCAGATCCAGCGCATGGACTCCCACGAGTTCGGCCGGATCGCCATATCCAAGCATTCGGACGAAGGCCGAATTCGCGTACTGGAGGCGCCCTTCCATATCGGCCATGGCGATCCCGTTCAGCGCCGAATCGATGGCCGTCTCGAGCCGGAGGAGAGCCTCCTGCTGACGTCTTCGTTCGGTGATGTCCGTGAGGCTTCCTCGAACGAGCCGCCGATGGGAATCCGGGAGGTGGAGGAGCCGGACCTCGCAGAGGACCTCCTTCCCGTCGGCATCCCGGTGCACCCACTCGAAGGTGCACCTTCCCCCTTCGAGGGCCGCCTGGATCCAGGCACGGGCCGCCCTCACCGACTCCCGACCATCCCGTTGTCGCACCGGGCTCATGGCCTCCACCGACGTCTGGAGCATCTCGTCCCGGGTCAGCCCGAAGAGCCGCTCGGCTCCAGGATTTGCGTCAACGAAGACGCCCGTATCGGAATCGAGCACCACGATGGCTTCCGGCGCGTGTTCGATGAGCGAGCGGTAGCGGGCCTCGCTCTCTTCGAGAGCCCTCCGGGCCTCCACCTCGGACGTGGTGTCGTGAATGGAGCCGTGCCAGAGTGTGCTTCCATCGGAGAGGCGCTCGGGCTGGGCGAGCCCCTGAATCCAGCGCACGCCCCGTTCCGGGAGTACGACCCGGGCGTTGGCATGCCAGGTCCGAAGCGTGCGGGCGGAGGCCTCGATGGAGGCGATCACTCTTGAGAGATCATCGGGGTGCAGCCGGGAGAGGGCCGCGGAGGCGTCATCCCGAACCTCCTCTGGCTCCACCGCAAAGATCCGCCGGAGCCCCTCGCTGGCGTAGGGCATGCAGGTCCGGCCGTCTGGAAAGAGGCGGAACTGGTAGACCACCCCGGGAATCTGCCGCACCAGGGCATGGAGCAGATCAATGGGGTCGCCCGTCGGCATGGCTCAAAGGGTTTAAGGGCCTTTCTCCCCGGCGGCTTGTGCATCCTGGGGGTACGGGGGACAGGCTCGGGAAGACGAACTGCGCTACACGGCCGAAGGACGGTCCCCTGGAAGCGGATCGGCCCGGCAGGCTAAGAGGACCAAAGCCCCACCACGCAATCCGCCCCCAACTAGGCCGAACGTAGGGAAGCGATCTCTGACGAGCAAGAAATCCCTTGGCCTCCCGCCCCGACTCGCGTGAAGGAGCGCCGATCCTCACCGGGTGGTCGGCGGCTGAGCGATCCGGTGAGGTAGAACCCTTGACGCGGGGCGAGCGCTTCCACCCGGGCGAGATGACTCAGCAGGAGCTGGCGGACCGCGTGGGCGTCACGCGTCAAACGATCAATACGATTGAGGGGAACAAGTACTCGCCTTCGCACGGTCCCGCCACTCTGTCCTCGGCCTGTCAGCCCAGTCCGAGATAGCGGCCAAGGACACGGGTGACGAATCGGTCGCCGGAGGTCTCCTGGGCGACGAGTGTGCGGAAAACGACCAATCCACCTGCCCGGCCCAAACCCACCACCTCGCGAAACCTTCCGGGGGGGCTGATTGCCAAGGCTGAAACGCCTAAGCGATCACAAGGGGCGGAGCCCGTCCTTGACAATCGCTCTCATAGAACCCTTCAGCCTTGGCCGTCTTCGAATTCAATGAAGGGTTTTGCCCCATTTTCGTAGGGTAACCCTTCAGGCTCGATGCCCGGGCGGAGTTCGCTGAAGGGTTCTACCCCGTTTTCGTAGGGTAACCCTTCAGGGAATGGAATTTCATGTCACGACTGAAGGGTTTCGGTGCCCCCGATCCCCCGGGGCCAAGAGTTCTCAATCACTCCCTCCCGCACGACCACGGTCTAGTCTTGATCTCGCGCGATTCCGAGACCCCAGGCCAGCATCAGAAGGGGAGCCCCACGATGATCCCGGTGCTGATGGCGAGGCGTTTCGGAAAGGCGGACATGTTGGGTCTCCGATTCTTATTGAAGTGGATCAGTGGAGGCCGGTCTGCTTGGGGACCGAAGAGCGGGGCTAAGGTTCCTCGTCACCTTCAGGGACGGTAGCAACGAAGGGATCTTCGATGGTGGGGCCTCGAAAGTAGCAGGAGAACCCGTGGCCTGTGGACCCCCGAGGGCCTACGTTCGCACCAGGGTCTCCTGACCGGATTGCCGGAGCTTTTCTTCTTCTGGGACCCAACTCGCACACCGGCCCGACCATGCACATCAACGTCCATACGCATCTCTTCACCCTGCGCACGGTCCTGACCCGAGAGGCGGTCCGGGCCATGACCCAGCGGCTCGCCGACGCCGGGGTTCCAGAACTCCTGGTCCGGGCCCTGACCCGCTTCCTGGACCGGCAGCTCGACCGTCCCGAGCTTCTGGACGAGCGGGAAATCCTGGCCCGACTCCTCCACGAGCTCCGCCAGGTGAGCGGGTTCGATCGGTTCGTGCAGGACAACCTGGCCCGCCTCCCCTTCAACGTCGTAATCCGGGGCGACGGCCTCGACCAGCTTCCCCTGGAGACCCTCCGCTCCGCGCTGGACCAGCTCACCACCGCTATGGCCCCGGAAGACGACGTCCGCGGGCGCCCCTTCGACATCGTCGCCACCCTCCGGCTGGCCATGAAGGGGACGATCACCGAGGTGGCAGACCATCTCCTCGAGCAGCTGGAGCCGGAGGACGCCATCGTGGCCCTCATGATGGACATCCGGGCCGAGGATGAGTCGGACCGCGACCGCCGGACCTTCCGCCTCCAGATGGACGGGACAAGGGAGGCGGCCCTCCAGCGGCCGGGCCGGGTTCTTCCCTTCTTCGCCGTCCACCCGGGGCGGCCGAATCACTTCGAACTCATGAAGGAGGGGATCGACTCGGGAGCCTTCATCGGGGTCAAACTCTATCCCTCCCTGGGATACGAGGTGGACAGCCCCGAGCTGAGGCGGGTTTACGCCTACTGCTTGGAGGCGGACGTCCCCATCCTCCTCCACTGCAGCCACGGAGGGTTCTACCGGGAGAAGGCCTTCATCGACTACTGTGATCCCCGGAACTGGGACTCGGTCCTCACGGGTGAGCTCGCCGAGCTCCGGGTGTGCTTCGCGCACTTCGGCGGGTGGGACAGTCTGGGAACGGCCGGCGGGTTGGACGAGGGCACCTGGGGAGGGACGATCCTGGAACTCATGCGCGAGCGCCCTGCCTGCTACACCGACCTCTCCTTCCACACGGATCAGATGCACGATCCGGCGGCCGAGGAGCGGTACTTCCAGACCCTGAGCCGGCTCCTGGAGGAGGAGAAGCTGAGCCGCCGCATCCTCTGGGGATCCGACTCGTGGCTCCTCCGGATGGAGATGACCGAGGCTACCTTCTGGCGGTACTTTCGGGAGCGGATGAGCGAAGAGGAGTTCCGGAAGATCGCCGTCCGAGGGCCCCGCGACTTCCTGGGCTTCCCGGAGGTCGAGCCCGGAGAGGAAGGGAGGACCGAGTCCCGAGCGAACCTTCAGCGCCACCTGGACTTCCTGGCGCAAAACCGGTCCCAGGTCGGCAGCCATCCGTCCCGATGGGTGGAGGAGCTGACGGAGGTCGCCTTCGAGCCGGGCCGGGAACCTCCGGACTGGCACCGCAGAAGTGCGCCGGCTCGGGCTATCTTCGCCCTCGCCCGCGAGTTCATGTCCGGAGGACAGAGGAACGCCGGATTCGCCCAGGCCCGCGAGCTTCGGCTGAAGGACCTCGGGTACTGGGACCCCCGAGACCCCAACTTCGAAGGTCAGACCTGCCTGGGCCTGGCCCGGGAGCTGATCGGTGCGTGCGAGGACCACGGGAGCTACGCCCCGGGGTGGGACCGAAACCGGGCCATCGAACGTCTCCACGGGGTCTTTCGCCGGGGCGACAAGCGCCTCGTCCAGGTGGCCGGTCTCCTGGACCTGATCTTCGACTTCCAGCGAGCGATGGTCTGATGAGCCGGCTCCTTCCCATCTGCGCTGCAGCGGGCCCCCGGAGCCCCCTCGGCCACGCCCTAATCCTCCTCCTCGTTCTCCCCTTGGCGGCCCTCGGTCCGAGCCACGGCGACTCCTTCGCGGGGGCGACGCACTCCCGGGTTGAGGCCGGGGTGGTCCTGACAGACGCGGGACTCCTTCGGACCCTGGGACCCCTGTCCCTCGAGGCCCAGGAGGTCTGCTTCGACGACCGCCGGGTTCGTGTGGGTCCAGCCGTGTTTCGGGACGATGACGATAGGTGGTCGCTGGGGGCACGAGCCTCGGCCGGGGTGTGCCGCATCGAACACGACACCCGGGCCGACTTTTCCCGATCGGTGT
>SKJY01000252.1 GCA_007121775.1 Gemmatimonadota bacterium | reverse complement strand
GGCGCGGCCGATGGGAGACCGAGCGCACAGGGAGCGGTCGATGGCAAAGCGAGGGGACATGGCGCGAAGGATCAGAGGGAGGTCACGGACGGGCCGAGGGCCCCTGCCCCCGGTGTCGACCCCGCCACGGTAGGCGCCTCCCTCCGGTTACGGCAAGCGTCCGCCCCGTCAGCATACGGGCTCGTCCCGGAGGAATTCGCGTCCGTCCAGGTGGATGCGATCGTTCTGGTAGGAGAGGCTCCACTCGAATACCCGTCCATCATTCAGCGGCATTACCAGGACCTGACCCCCACCCCGTTGAACCACCTCCCACCGACCCTCTCCCTCATCCCGGCTACTGTCGCTGGCGCTCACCCCGGGCACTCTCATGGACATCTGGTAGGTGTAGAAGTAGCCGGCCCGGCCGTCCCGGCAGAGCGTCACCACCGTTTCGCTGGTGCTCCCGCCGGCACCCTGGCTGAAGGTCCGGCTCATGCGGACGAGCCGTTGGCCCGAGAGGGTGGCCTGCCACCACCCCTGATCGCCGAAGACCGGAGGTGGGCGAAAGCGAACGCTCCCGGCAAGCTCCCGGGCCGCGACCCGGTGCCCGGCCTCGTAGCGATCCGGCTCGGTGACCGCGAGGATCGTGACGCCGGCGCCGTGGGGTGAGATCACCCCCACCGCGTACCCCCGAACCTGGGCGTCGCCGAGGGTCCCCTCCACCTCCACGCCGAGGCTCGACGCACCCACCTCCTCCGGCGCCCCCTGCGGGGTGAGGCGGATCCCGTCGTCCACCATCTCCTGGGAAACCAAAGACCGGAGTTCACCCAGCGTCTCCAGCTCCAACTCCCAGACCAGAAGCAACCCCGGGATGGTGTTGGACCCCAGGAGCCAGCTGTCCCCGTCCTGCTGGGCCAGCTGCCATCCGGTCGGAATCCGGAAGCGAAGGCCCCACGCCGGATCATCCACCTCGTCGGCGGCGGGTGGACCGTCCATACCCAGCTGCGCGCCGGTGTCGGCTGCGGTCCCTTCGGCACGCTGTATCGCACCGGCGGCTGCCGGACCGGTGGCCGTCGGATCAGCCGCTCCCGTTCGGTCCACGCCCCCCTGTCCTGCCTCTGCCACCCCCGCGCTTGGGAGCCCGGGGGTGCCTTCCCGCGCCAGAACGTAGAGATCGCCGTCCGCGTCCACTGTCATCCGATCCCCGTCCAACCGGGCCCGGAAGGGCGAGCGGATGCCCCAGAGGACGTAGGTACCCTCCACGGTGTTGCCCGCCAGCCTGCCTTCCACCTTGAAGCGAAAGAGGCCTTCGCGGGCTTCTCCTTCATAGCTGCCCCCTCCCGTCGCCCGGAGCACCAGGGTGAGGCCGTCGCCCTGGAACGTCCCCTCCCAGGGATCCGAGGACTGGCGAGCCTCCGTCGCCACCGGGGAGACGAGGAGCAGGATTGCTCCCACCAATGCGGGAGGGAGGATCGAGGGGAGGAGGGAGGATGCGGTTGGCATGGGCACGGTGCTCGGGGTTCGGGAGGTTCAGCTGCGAGAGAGGGATTGGCGATCATCCCCGCATTAACACGGGAAGGGCCGTGAAAAGGGGTCACCCCGATCTGCCGGGGCTCGACGGCGGACTCCCAACGGAGAGCCTCGCCACGGCGGCGATGCGGCTTAACTGCAGCACCTCCGCCTGCAGGTCGAGGACATACGGGATTCTCTTCCCCTGGACCCGTAGGGTGACCCAGGGAGCGTCCACGACACTCCGATCCGTCGCCAGTTGGCCATGGAAGTGGCGCCCCCCGAGGAGCTGGGCTAGGGGTACCGCAACCGTAGATCCCTTCCGCCCACCCCACCCCACCACCGTAATGCGAAGGTGGGTGGGATCCAGCAGGAGACCTACCACGTAGCGGTGCGCAAAGAGGGTCAGAGCGGCGGCTGGAAGGAGGCCCAGAAGGGCGATCCCTACGGCCATCCGGATGCGGTCAGGGAATGCCCGGAGCTCACCGCCGTCGCCCGGGCTCAACCCATAGGTCTGGAATAGGTCCGTCGCCCACCAGAGGCACGCCGCCGCCGCCGCCCAGGAGCCCCACAGAACGAACCGCACCTTCCGGGCCTGACGGTGATTCTTCATCAGGTTGCTCACGGCGTGGTGGGGGGTGGGGGCATCTGCTCCCGAACGGGGGTGGGCAGGTTCGGGAAGAGACGGGTGAGGTAGGAGCCGGGGGTCCCGGCCATCGTGTGATCGTCCGCGGCGAGTTGCCGAGGCGTCGTGGCAAGCTGGAAGGGCTCCGAATCCCGCTGGATCTCGGCGGGCCCGACCCGCGGCAGGTAGTGGAGGCGTCCCACGTGACGGTACGTCTCCTGGGCCAGGGACTCTCCCACGCCGGCCAGAAGCCCCCCATCTCCCGGAGCGTCCGAGGCGAGTTGGAATGGCTGTCCCGGGGGAACGGCCGGCGCCGGATCGGACCGGTTCTGCCAGCGGTTCGTGCGGGGGCCCAGGAGCGCCTCATAGTGCTGGGCGAAGGGGACGTTGCCCACCCGGGGAGCGCCGAAGGTGTAGACGCCCTGCACCGCCAATCCGTCTTCGGCGGCGGCGCGGTAGGCGAAGAGGGTGGCCAGCGCTCCCCCGAGGCTGTGCCCCGTCACGAAGAGATGTCGCTCCGGGGTCAGCACCTCCACCACCCGGTCACGAATGCCGCCATGCACCAGATCCAGCGCTTCACCGAACCCGGGATGGACCGCCACTCCTGCCCCCCAGCCCGGTCGGGGCTGCAGGGGCCGGTAGTTCAGATTGGTCAGCCAGTTCGTCGGAAGACCGGCGCAGATCCCGCCGGACACCATCTCCAGAACGCAGTGGGCGGTGGTGTGGGACTCGGACCCCCGGAAGACCACCACCACCAGCTCCCGTCCCCAGACCACCGCCGCCATCACATGCCGGTCCCGATCCTCCACGAATTCCACCCCCCACATCCCCCACTCCAGCATCCGGGCCCGAAAGGCGTTCCGGTGCTGGGCCGGGGAGCCGAGGGCATCGGAGTACACCAGGTGGCTGACCCGACCCAGGAGGTAGCTCGTGGCCCACTCATGGTTCGCAGAGTGGGCGGGAACCCTGTCTAGGAGCCCGGCTTCACGGACCCGGAAGGCGGGATCCAGCGTCCCGGTGAGACCTGCGTCCAGATTCACCATGACCAGCGGGCGCTCGCCTCCCTGGGAGGGGAGCCCCACCCGGACCTCCCCGGGGGAGGCGCTGAGGATGGGGAGGGGCTGGTCGCCGAAGCGCACCTCCACCGCCGGGAGTACTGCGGAGGGAGGCGGACGGATCATGAGTACCCCTCCGGCCGGCGCGTCGTTGGCGGGAGAGAGGGTGACCCCGCTCCAGTTCATGGAGGTTGAAGAGATCCGGCCTGGGACCGTGGCTCCGGTGAGGGGACTTCCCACCGGACATTGGAAGAGGTTTCCCATCCGGTCCACGCAGAAGTCCACGCCCCGTCCTCCCATCATGCCCGGATCCCGCTCCAGGGTGAGGGGGGTGGCGGCGGCGTCCCGAACCAGGAGCTGCGCCTCCGCCGCCGGGATCATGAGTACCCTCGCCAGCGCCTCCTGGATCTCCCGGGGGGAGTGCTCCGCCGAATGGAGGACCCTCGCCAGTTGGGGGCCGTCCACGGCGCTGAACCGCAGGAACTCCCGGGCCGCCACCTCGGCGGACACGACGCCGGCCCGGATTGCGGTGAGTGGGAAGGCTTCCGCCTCCGCCGCCAGGGCGCGGGCGGGGGTCCGGGGCGCATCCTGGGCCTGGATCTCGGAGGGGCGCAGTGTGCCCAGGAGGAGGAGTCCCGGTACCGCCAGCGAGACGGCAACCCCGAGGAGGAACGGCGAGTGGGTGGGCGCAGGCATGGGGACGACTCCGGGCAGGGGGGTGGGACGCGACGCACGCCTTCTCCCCTCCTATCGGAATCCCTCCGCAAAGTGGATCACCGGTGGTGCGGAGCCGTGGGAACGGCGCCCCGCCGCGGATCCGCTCCCTGCCCCCCGTTACGGATTCACCGCGACTCGGACCTCCTCTTCTGCCCGGGCCAGGGAGCCCAGAGCGCTCTCGGTCCATCCGTGGTCGAGGCCCAGGGCCGCCGTGAAGATGGCGGCGGCCTCACGGAAGTGCGGAACCGCCGCATTCGGGTCGCCCCGTTGGTTCAGGTAGAGATCGCCGAGCCTCACGTGGGCCTGTCCCACGCTCCAGTGGCCGTCTCCCCACCGAGCCCGAACCGCTTCAATCTGTCCCCTGAGGACCGCCTCGGCTTCGGCCCGGGCCCCTCGCCGTTCCAGCTCCCGGGCCAGGTGCATCCCCTTCACGGTGGTCCGCGGATGGTCGGGGCCCAGCTCGGATCCCGCCAT
>SKJY01000198.1 GCA_007121775.1 Gemmatimonadota bacterium | reverse complement strand
TCGAGGAGGATATCGACCGAACCCGTGAGGTCTCCGATTCCCAGAACTACGAGGCGTCCGAGTCCGTGGTGGCGGGATACGCCATGACCACGCTCGATTGGGGTGACTGGACCGTGATCGGCGGAGTGCGAACCGAGCGGACCTCAACCTCGTACGTGGGGAACCAGACCCTCTTCGACGACGACGGGAACTGGGTCGAGACCCGGCCGCTGGACGAGGGGAACAGCTATCTGAACGTCTTCCCCATGGTCCACCTGCGGTACAGGCTGAGCGACCAGACGAACTTCCGCCTGGCGTGGACCAACGCCCTGGCCCGCCCCAACTTTACCGACCTGGCGCCCACCGAGTTCATCGATCGGGACGCGCGCCGGATCAGCCGGGGGAACCCGGAGCTGGAGCCCTCCCTGGTCATGAATGTGGACCTCCTGGTGGAGCACTACTTCGAACCGCTGGGACTCCTCTCCGGAGGGGTGTTCTACAAGCAGCTCAGCGACTTCTTCTTCGGATCGGTGGAGACGATCCAGGGTGGGGAGTTCGACGGGTTCCAGGTACGCCAGCCCCGGAACGGGGCGGGAGCCGACCTCTACGGACTCGAGGTGGCCTGGCAGCAGCGCCTCACCTTCCTCCCCGGCGCGCTGAGTGGGCTCGGCGTCTACGCCAACTACACCTACACCTACTCCAACGCCGAGCTGCGGGAGGTCACCCGCGAGGTGCCCCTGCCTCGACAGGTCCCCCACGTGGTGAACGCCGCCGTCTCCTGGGAGCGAGGACCCTTCATGGGGATGGTCACGGCCAACCACCGGAGCGAGTACCTCTGGGCCGTGAGCCAGGATGCGGTGAGTGACTACCGGAGCCATCTGGCGCCCACCATGGACCGGTATCTGGAGGCCCAGACCCAGTTCGACCTCTCCGCCGCGTACCAGGTGCGCCCCGACGCCAGCATCTTCCTCGAGGTCAAAAATCTGACCAATGAGCCCCAAACCTGGTACGACGGGAGCCCGGAGTTCCACTACCGCTCCTCGTACAACCACGCCTGGGGGATCCTGGGAATCCGGATGAACTTCTGATCGGAGTCACCGGCCCGCCGACCCGGCGTGGCAGGCAGATGGACGAACCCCCCGGAGAGGCGTCGACCTCTCCGGGGGGTTCGTTTTTTTTGGAGCGGCCCCAGACGAAGCAGTCCCACCGGGCCCCGACGGAGGATCGGTGCTGTCACTCCTCCGGCGTCCCCTCCTCCGGTGGGAAGAGGCTCTGGAGGTCCTGGGCCAGGAGCCCCTGGGCCATGTAGGCAACCAGCGCCGTCACCGCCTCAGCCTGCCCCACATTGGTCAGCCCGAGTTGGTAGAGGGGCTGTCCCTGGAGATCCTCCGCCTCCTCATCGATGCGCACCGCCGTGAGGGTCACCTCCTCACCGGACATAAGCCGGACCAGCACCCCCTCGCCCACCGGAAAGGTGTCGCGGATGGGGCGCTCCTGATCGGCCTGGGCTGTCCAGAATACCTGTTCCGCCGGCGCCGAGAGGTCGCCGAAGTGAAGGAGGTAGATGGTCTCATCCGCCAGGGGCTGGTCCATGTCCAACTCCACCAACAGAGCCGGGGACATGACGAAGCGGGGGTCATCGAACTGGAACCCCATCTCCTCCAGGTTCCGGTCGTACTCCGCCGCCTCCTCGGCGGGGATCTCATCTCTCACTCGGATGAGGGGCTCAAGGGCCAGGGCGAGTTGAACGTTCCCTCGGCGGAGCAGCGTACTGGTCTGCCCCCCACCCAGGAGTCCGTCAGGCCGGGGGCCGATCCCGCTGGGGCTCGTCCAGGGTCGGAGCTGCTCCACGTCCCACAGATCCTCAGCGGCGTCCACGAAGCGGTACTGCTCCCCCGCCTCACCCGACCGGGCCTCGGCACAGATCCGGCTCCCGTCTCCCTCGGGGCACCGCTCCATCACCGCGGGCCGCACCAGGATGGCCCCATCACACTGGGCCGCGAGCCCCGGAAGCGCCGGATCCCTGCCCAGGATCGCGTCCGCCTGATCCGACGCGGCGGCGAAGGCTTCCTCCAGCTCATCTTCCAGTTCGCCTCGGCGGGTCCGTCGCTCTTCCAGGACCGCCTCGTCTTCCGTCTCAAGGTACCGCTCTGCCAGTTCGGCGTCGGCGCGGAACCAGTCCCGGACCCGGCGATCATCTTCTGAGGCCTCATCAAAGGGGACGACCCGCATGGAGTCTTCCAGCGCCACGGCTTCGTACAGGCGCCCAATCCGATTGACCCGCAGGGCCAGCGGCTCCAGCTCGCTGTTCAGCGCCTCCAACCGGGCCAGCACGGGGACGCACATGCGGGAGCGCTCCATCTCGTCCGCCACCATGCGGGGAGGAACGGGCTCCTGGGCTCCGGCCGGCGCCGGGGTGAGTGTAGGGATGAGGCCGCTCGCCAGAAGCGCGACAAGCAGAAAGGGAAGGGCGCCCGCAAGGGACGCGGGGCGCGCAGGGCGCCGGGATACCACGCGTGAAGGGCTCATGGACTGAAAGGGTGTTCCGTGTCGGGACTCTGGGTCGTTCCGGGAAGTACCGTCCCCGGTGAATCGGGCAACCGCCGGCGGTCCTGGGTCAACAGACCGGCGGTCCATGGTCAGAAGGCGCTTCCACCCGGACTGAACTCGCAGCGCTCCAGCGCTTGGCCGAGCCCCAACTGCTGCTCTTCCGTCATGGGCTGCACCTGCGCCGCCGCATCCATGTCACCTGTAAGGGCCGAGGCGTAGATCTCCGCCTGATCCGGCCCCAGGATTTCGATGAAGACCCCGGCGGCGCAGTGGGCGTCTTCCTCACTGAGTGTACCAAGGGCGGTGGTATACAGGTCCTGACCGATGCGCTCTTGGAGAGCATCCAGGTCCTGGGTGTCCTCTCCGCATCCGGCGAGGAGGAGGAGAAAGAGGAGGAAGCCGGGCCAGAATGCCCGTGTCAGGGGGAACAGCCTGCCGTGTCGGGATGCCATGGGACACTCCGGAGTAGTGGGATGGGAGCCTCACATTCTAAGGGGCGGGGCGGGCCCGGACCACTCCCGCCGTTGCAGGCGGATCGACTGCCCCCATACCTTCTTGACACACGCGACTCCTGGGGCCTCCCGCAGGCGCCCCGGCCCCACCCCCTCTTCCCTTCCCACTGGAATCACTCCATGGACGAACTCGACCGCTGGGTCCAGGAGGGCTACGAGCTCACCGACCCCGGCGATCCGGCCCGGACTGCGGCCATCCTCTCGCACCTGTCGGGATTCGCCGCCTACGTCTTCCCCTTCGGAGGGATCATCGCCGCGCTGGTGGTCTGGCTCCTTAAGCGCGACTCCCACCCCTTCGCGGACCGTCAGGGGAAGGAAGCGTTGAACTTCCAGATCTCCATTTCCATCTACACCATCATCTCCGCCATCCTCATCATCGTGGGCGTGGGGATCGTACTGCTCCCCCTGGTTCTCCTATTCCACGTGGTGCTCATGATCATGGCAGCGATCCGGGCCTCCAACGGCCAGGGGTTCGAGTATCCCGGCACCCTCCGGTTCGTGAAGTAGGGGAGGGCGCGAACCGAGATGCGTTTCAAGCCGCACGGAGGCCCTGGTCGGGGCTGGGTCCGGAGCACCGCCTCGGTGTGGCTGGCCCTGACCCTCGCCGGCTGCGCCCTCGGCGGCCCTCCCGTTTCCCCTCCGCCCCTCGTCTCGGTCCACGGCGACGGGCCCATCGCCGTCCACTGCCACTTCCCCTGCGGACCGCTGGGGGAGGAAGCGCTGGCGGTGGCCCGGGAGAGCTGGAGCCTCACCGCCGGCTTCCTGGGAAATCCAGCGCCTGGGGGTGAGGGCTCGGGCGGGGTGCGACGCACGGCGGGTGGCCCGGCTACCCTTCACCTCTATGGAAGCTGGCCGGACTACCTGGCGGTGGAAGACAGCGTGGCGGGAGGCGCCTTCCGGGACACCGGCGCCTTCGCCTCCCGCAACGACCGGGCGGCCCACGTCCTGGTTCCCGCCGACCTGGCCCGGACCCTGGGCCGCATCCCCGGGCACCATCGCAGGGCGGTGGCCCACGAAGCGGCCCATCTGGCCTCCTACGACCTGGCCCGGGGCGCGTACTGGCCCCCCTGGTTGGCGGAAGGCCTCGCCGGGTGGGCCGAGCGTCGCCTCGCCCTGGACGACGCCGCCTTCGCCGGCAGGCGGGATGACCCGTGGGCTTCTACCCACCTCTGGCGGGTGCAGCGAATGCTGGAGCAGGGCACCCTGCCGGGGGTCGAAGCCACCCTCACAGGCGCCCCCCTGGAGCTTACCCGCCCCGACGCCTACGCCTTCTGGATCGAACTCTTCCACTTCCTGGCCCAGGGGGATGAAGGCCCCCGCCTCCGGGAGGTGGTCCG
>SKJY01000074.1 GCA_007121775.1 Gemmatimonadota bacterium | reverse complement strand
GCCTGGATCTCTGTGATCGCAGCCGTCAGCGTCGTCTTCCCGTGGTCCACGTGTCCAATGGTTCCCACGTTCACATGGGGCTTCGTCCGCTCGAATTTCGCCTTGGCCATCTTCGCCTCTTTCCTGGTTACAGGGTCCTGGTAGCTTCTGGTTCAGCCCGCGCAGGAGTGCGGGGGCGATGAAAATCAGTTGTCGCCGCCCGTCTTGCTGGCGATCTCGTCGGAAACCGACTTGGGCACTTCCTCATAGTGGGAGAACTGCATGGTGTACGCCGCCCGGCCCTGGCTCATGGAGCGCAGAGTGGTGGAATAGCCGAACATCTCTCCCAGTGGGACCATGGCGGCGATGACCCGGGCACCGGCCCGCTCATTCATCCCCTCCACCTTCCCCCGCCGGGAGGAGAGGTCCCCGATGATATCCCCCATGTAGTCGGAGGGGGTCACCACCTCCACCTCCATGATGGGCTCCAGCAACACCGGCTTGGCCCGGCGCACCGCCTCCTTGAGGGCCATGGACCCGGCGATCTTGAAGGCCATCTCGTTGGAGTCCACGTCGTGGTACGAGCCGTCGATGAGCTGCACGGCCAGATCGATGATGGGGTACCCGGCCACAACGCCGGTGGACATGGCGGACTTGACGCCGGCCTCCACCGACGGGATGTACTCCCGGGGGACGACACCACCCACGATCTTGTTCTCGAAGACGAAGCCTGACCCGGGCTCGCCGGGTGCCAGGTTGATGACCACGTGCCCATACTGCCCGCGACCACCGGTCTGGCGAACGAACTTCCCCTCCACCTTGTCCACCGGGTTGCGGACCGTCTCCCGGTAGGCCACCTGGGGCCGACCGATGTTGGCCTCCACGCCGAACTCCCGGCGGAGCCGGTCTACGATGATCTCCAGATGGAGCTCACCCATCCCCTGAATGATGGTCTGATTCGTCTCAGGATCGGTGTGGACCCGGAAGGTGGGATCCTCTTCCGCGAGCTTTCCAAGTCCCGTGCTGAGCTTGTCCTGGTCCGCCTTCGTCTTGGGCTCGATGGCCACAGCGATGACGGGCTCAGGGAAGTTCATGCTCTCGAGCACGATGGGATGATCCGGATCGCAGAGGGTATCCCCGGTGCGAACATCCTTCAGGCCGATGGCGGCGGCGATGTCCCCGGCGTACACCTCATCCCGCTCTTCCCGCTTGTTCGCGTGCATCTGCAGGATCCGGCCCACCCGCTCCCGCTTGTCCTGCGTCGCATTGAAGACGTAGGAACCGGAGGGCAGGGACCCGGAGTAGACCCGGAAGAACGTCAGCTTACCCACGTAGGGGTCGGTGGCGATCTTGAAGGCCAGCGCCGCGAAGGGCTCCTCGTCCCCCGCCTTCCGGGTCATGACGGCGGGCTCCTCCTCCTCTTCCTCAGCGCCCGGCAGGTGGCCCTCGATGGCCTCCACATCCAGAGGTGAGGGGAGATAGTCGATGACGCCGTCCAGAAGCGCCTGGACACCCTTGTTCTTGAAGGCTGAGCCACAGAACACCGGGAACATGTCGCCGGCGACCGTAGCCTTCCGGATGGCGCCCCTGATCTCTTCGTCGGGAAGCTCCTCACCCTCCAGGTACCGCTCCATGAGGGCATCGTCGTGGGAGAGGGCCTCCTCGAGCACGGCCTCCCGAAGCTCGGCGCACCGGGCCTGCAACTCCTCGGGGATCTCCTCCTCGTGGAACTGGCTGCCCAGCTCGTCGTCGAAGATGATGGCCTTCTGACTGATCAGATCGATGATCCCGGAGAAGGACTCACCCCCGCCGACCGGATACTGGACCGGGTGGGCGTTGGCCTTGAGCCGGTCACGCATCATGTCGATGACGTTGTCGAAGTCGGCGCCGATCCGGTCCATCTTGTTCACAAAGGCGATCCGGGGCACGCCGTACCGATCAGCCTGCCGCCACACCGTTTCAGACTGGGGCTCAACCCCGGCCACGGCGCAGAACACAGCCACCGCACCATCGAGAACCCGCAGCGAGCGCTCCACCTCAACGGTGAAGTCCACGTGGCCCGGGGTGTCGATGATGTTGATCCGGAACTCCGTCTCGAAACGCTTCCAGAACGCGGTGGTGGCAGCGGAGGTAATGGTGATGCCCCGCTCCTGCTCCTGCTCCATCCAGTCCATGGTGGCACCGCCGTCATGGACCTCGCCCATCCGATGGAGCCGCCCCGTATAGAAGAGGATCCGTTCGGTGGTCGTGGTCTTACCGGCATCGATGTGCGCCATGATGCCGATGTTTCGGAGCTTGTCCAGCGAGGTCTGCCTGGGCATCGATCTATCCCTGCGTTGCCTGTTGTTTCGATTCCACTGCGCACGAACGCGCAGAGGGATGTGGCCCCCTGCGCGCCGCGATGGGTGGTGCGGGGTTGACTACCAGCGGTAGTGGGCGAAGGCCTTGTTGGCTTCGGCCATCCGATGGACGTCGTCCTTCTTCTTGATAGTGGACCCTTCATTCCGGGCCGCGGCCATCAGCTCCTGTGCCAGGCGCTCTGCCATGCTCCGCTCGCGGCGAGACCGGGAGAACCCGATCAACCACTTGATGGCCAGGGCGGTTCGGCGCTCGGGCCGGACCTCCATGGGGACCTGGTAGGTGGCGCCACCGACCCGCCGGCTCTTTACCTCGAGAGCGGGCTTGGCGTTCTGCAGGGCCTGATTGAAGATCTGCAGACCGGGCTGTCCGGACTTCTGCTCGATGACGTCCATCGCCTCGTAGAAGATGGATTCGGCGGTGGACTTCTTCCCGCCCATCATGAGGTTGTTGATGAACTTGAGCACGGTAGGCGACTCGAACCGCGCATCACCCCCTGCAACGTGCTGGCCACCCCTGGAACGACGACTCATTGCTATTTAATCCTTGGACCCTGGAACACTCGCTCGCGCCCGTCAGCTCTTGGGCTTCTTCGCACCGTACTTGGACCGACCCTGCCGGCGATCACTCACCCCGGAGGCGTCCAGCGTGCCCCGGATGGTGTGATACCGGACACCCGGCAGGTCCTTCACACGACCGCCTCGAATGAGAACGATGGAGTGTTCCTGCAGGTTATGGCCCTCCCCGGGGATATACGAGGTCACCTCGTACCCGTTGGTGAGCCGCACACGAGCCACCTTTCGAAGCGCCGAGTTGGGCTTCTTGGGGGTGGTGGTGTAGACCCGGGTGCAGACGCCGCGCTTCTGCGGGTTTCCCTGCAGGGCCGGGGTCTTGTTCTTCTTCGTCACCTTCTTGCGGCCCTTCCGCACGAGCTGACTGATCGTTGGCATTCGGCTCACATCCCTTTGGTCAAAAAACCGCGCCGGCTCAGCTGCCGCAGCGCGGGGAATCCTGGTCCCACCGGGTGCGAAGGCCTGGCGAAGATTTCGTGTCACCAGAGCCCTCGTGGTAGAGACTGGAAAAGCTATAGGACTTATCGGGGCATGTCAACAACCCGCCCGGACCGTGGGCAGTCAGCGGAGACCCGTCCGGCGCCGGAGGCCGCCAGGGGTCCACCCGGCTTGCCTTGGTGGGTGGGTGCCGATAGCGTCAGGTGCATCCAGAGTGACCCCAACACGGCCTCGGAGGACTCATGAGCACGGAAGCGGGCGCCACCCCCAAGAAGGTCCCGGACCTCGCCGCCGCTGCCTCCATCCTGGGGGAGGGTATGGGGCCGGAGCCCATTCGCCAGCTTCTGGCCGCTGTAGGTACAGGCATGGGGGTTGAGAGGGTCCACCTCACGGAGTTCGTGAACCAGGGCCGGCATGTGGACGGAGCCTACGAGTGGAACGCCCCCGGCAGCCCGCAGGCGTTTCCCGACCCTCGCCGCCTTCCCGTTGAAGCCTTCCCCTGGTGGATGACCCAACTCAGGGGGGGCGGACCGATCCGGATCAGGAACCCCGGGGACGTCCCTGTCGAGGCTACCGCTGAGCGTCAGCTCATGGAAGAGAGTGGTGCCCGTGCCATGCTGGCCCTCCCGGTGGAGGGACCTTCTCTTGGGCTCCTAGGATTCCTGGCGGTGGTACAAACCAGCGGCGAGAGGATCTGGACCGACCGGGAAGCTGAGGCTTTGAAGCCCGCCACAGGCCTCCTGGCCCAGCGCCTCGAGTGTCTCGTCCTCCTCCGCGAGAGGGAGGCGCTGGCCCAACGCTTAGCCCGGGTCGAGGCCACCGGGCGGGTGGGGGCGTGGGAGTTCGACCCGGAGAGCGGCTACACCTTCTGGTCCCAGGAGGCGCACCGGATCCTTCAGCTCCCCGGTTACCTTCCCAACCCCTCTCTCTTCGACTTCCTGAAGCGGATCCACCCAGGTGATCGGGAACGGACCCGTCGCGTCATCCTTCAGATCCTGGATGACGACGAATCCTTCTCCCTGGACTACCGCCTGGTGCCGGC
>SKJY01000364.1 GCA_007121775.1 Gemmatimonadota bacterium | reverse complement strand
TGGGATCAGCGGGAGTCGGATCCTGGTGGGGCAGGAATTGACCATCCCTGCCGCCGGCGGAGCGGTTCCCTCCACCCACCGGGTGGCGCGGGGTGAGTCGCTGTGGACCATTGCTCGTCGGTATGGGGTGACGGAGGCGGACCTCCGGAGGGCTAATGGGATCAGCGGGAGTCGGATCCTAGTGGGGCAGGAATTGACCATCCCTGCCGCCGGCGGAGCGGTTCCCTCCACCCACCGGGTGGCGCGGGGTGAGTCGCTGTGGACCATTGCTCGTCGGCATGGGACCACGGTCGAGGATCTGCGACAGGCCAACGGCATCGGCTCCAGCGGGCGGATCGTCCCGGGTCAGGAACTCGTGATCCCCGCTGGACGCTGATCGGGACAGCCGTCTTCCCACCCCCTCCCTCCAGAGAGCCGGGTTCCGGCCGATCCTTGGAGCACGGGTACGTTTCGGTGGTGGCATGGACCGGTGGGGTCCCTGTACACTTGGCAGAGACCAATGCACGGCAGAAGTCCAACCCATGCGACGTTGAGGTCCCATGTCCACCGATCGTCCCTCGCACCGGATCTCCCTCATCATCCCGGGGCGGGAAGCTGATCCCGAGGAGGCCCTCCTCCTCCAGGTTCTGAAGCCGTCAGCCCACCCCCTCACGCCCGAGGAGATCCCAGGGAACCTTCCCAAGGGGGGTGGATGGCTCATCGTAGCGGAGGAGACCTTCCGCCAGATTCCGTCGGGGACCTGGCTGGACCTGGCGCGCATCCCGGATCCGTGGGCGGTGCTGGTGCTTCTCCAGGATCCGGCGGATCAGGGCTCGCAGGTGGTGGCCCTCTCTCCAGGATACCCGGAACTCCTGCCCGACACGGCGAGCCGGCTCCGGAACCCGGATGTGCGGAGCGGCTACGTGAACCACCGAAGTCTCCTGAAAGACCTGTCCTACCATCGCCACGACGTGAACAACGCCCTGACCTCGGCGCTGGCCGAGACCCAGTTCATGCGAATGGACGCGCCGCCGGACTCGGAGATGGCGGAAGGTCTCGAGTTGGTGGAAGAGCAGCTCCGCCGGATCCGGGATCTGGTGGCGCAGCTGACCTCTCTCCGGGTTCGGAGAGATTGAGGGGGACTCCCCCCCCGCGCCGGGGTCTTCGGGGGCGGGTCCTGCGCGGTGAGGCCGGTTCGGAGAGTGTGGGGGCGGGACTCCGCTTTTCCACCCCCATCCTCCTTCGCTGGCTCCTCCTCGCACGCATTCTGCTGGCGGCGGGGCTTCTGGTTGCGGCGGCCACCGGGCTCGGGGGCGTGGCCGGACCCCAGCGGTGGGTTCTGGTGGCCCTGGCGGTGGGCGCGGCGGGGATGGCGTGGTGGGCCCGCCGGAGGATCAGCGACGACATGGCGCCGCCAGCACGCCCGTTCCTCCTGGCCCAGCTCGGCTTCGACGCCCTTCCCGTCACGGGGCTCGTCTACCTGACCGGTGGGACCTCCAGCGCGTTTGCCGCCCTCTATGTCCCACTTCTGGCGCTGGGTGCGGTCCTTCTGTCCTCGCCGGTCCTCCTCCTGCTGGGTGGCTGGATCGCCGCGGTCTACGTGGGGACGGGCATGTGGCTCCATGGGCTGAATCCCCTGAGTGGACCCCTCCTCCTCCAACTCGGTCTCTTTGCCCTGGTGGCCGGGATCACGGCGCTCCTGGCCGATCGGGTTCGGCGGGCCGGTGTGGCGCTGGGGGTGGTGGAATCGGAGCTCCGACGCCTCCAGATCGACACCGGCGATATCCTGGCCACGGTGAGCTCCGGCGTCCTGACGGTGGATGTGGAGGAGCGGCTCGTCTACCTGAACACCGCCGGCGAGGAACTCCTCCAGGTGGATGCCGCATCCTGGTTCGGTCGGCCCATCCTGGACCGGGTGGCGGACGACTCGCCCCAACTGGCCCACTTCCTCCGCCTCTCCCTCCGGAGCCGGGCCGCCGTGAATCGAGAGGTGGCCGAGGTCTTCCAGAATGGCAAGAAGATGGCGCTGGGAGTCACCATCACCGTAAGGGAAGCCGATGACGGGCCTCGATCGGTGACCGCCATCTTCCAGGACATCACGGACAGCCAGAGGCTGGCGAGTCTGGACCGGCAGACCCAGCGCCTGGAGGCGGTGACCGAACTCGCCGCCTCCATGGCCCACGAGATCAAGAATCCCCTGGCCTCCATCCGGAGCGCGGTGGAGCAGTTCACGAGTCCCCACATCACGGACCGGGACCGGGAGGTGCTGAGCCGAATGGTAGTACGGGAATCGGAACGGTTGAGCAGGCTACTCTCCGACTTCATCGACTTCAGCCGGGTCCAGATCAGTCGGCCCGACACACTGGATCTGAACCAGATCGTGGGGAATGCCCTGGCGGTGGTCCGTCGACACCCGGACCTGGATGCCCGGGGTGTTGCAGTGGATGTGGAACTCCCCAGCGGACCGGTGCAGATCGAGGCCGACGCCGACATCCTTCACCGATCCATATTGAATCTCCTCCTGAATGCGGTTCAGTTTTCGCCGGACGGGGGCACGGTGGGGGTCGTGGTGGAGGGGCTTCGGCCCGGGAGCGCTGAGTTGGGGATCCGTGAGCCGGTACGGCTCCGGGTCCTGGACGAGGGGCCGGGCGTTCCGGCAGAGGACGCGGCCCGGATCTTCGACCCCTTCTTCACCACCCGGGAGGGGGGAAGCGGCCTGGGGCTCGCCATCGTCCACCGTGCCGCCGAGGCCCATGGCGGGGCGATCCTGGTGGAGCCCCGGGTGGAAGGTGGCACCGAGTTCATCCTGATCCTTCCGGCCCGGTGGATCGGAGCTCCGCCGGGAGGCCGGGTCGTGGATCACGAACGGGAGATGGAATATGTCGGATGAGCGGCCGAGCATCCTGGTGGTGGATGATGAGACCGGGATCCTGGAGACGCTGGAGATCCTCCTCCGGGGCTCCGGATTCCGGGTCCGGACCGCTGCTGGGGGAAGGTCCGGGCTCACTGCGCTGGACGAGGAGCTGCCCCAGGTGCTCCTGACCGATATCCGGATGCCCGGGGTGACGGGCCTGGAACTCATGCAGCGGGCCCGTGAACTGGATCCGGAGCTCCCGGTGATCCTCATGACGGCTCAGGCCTCGCTCCAGTCGGCCATGCGGGCGGTGAACGAAGGGGCCTTCTACTACCTCCAGAAGCCCTTCTCCAACGACGAGCTCCTGGCCATCTGTCGGCGGGGCCTGGAGGTGCGGGACCTGAAGGTGGAGAACCGGAGGCTCAAGAAGGAGATCCAGTCCCAGGGCCGGGGGCGGGGGGCGAGACCCATCGGCCGGAGCCGCGCCTTCACCGACCTCCTCCAGATGGCCGAGACCGCCGCGCCCACCGAATCAACCATCCTCATCACCGGGGAGAGCGGGACGGGGAAGGAGGTTCTGGCCCGCTTCATTCACGCCCGCTCGTCTCGGAGCGACAAGGCCTTCCACTCGCTGAACTGCGGCGCCCTCCCGGAGAGCCTGCTCGAGAGTGAGCTCTTCGGACACGTGAAGGGGTCGTTCACCGGGGCGGTGCGAGACAAGGACGGGCTGCTGGTGGCGGCGTCGGGCGGGACCTTCTTCCTGGATGAGATCGGGGAGATGGCGCCCAAGACCCAGGTGAAGCTCCTCCGGGCCATCCAGGAGCGAGAGGTGACCCCGGTGGGGGCCACCGAGTCCAAGCAGGTGGATGTGCGCATCATCGCCGCCACGAACCGGGAGCTGGAAGAGGAGATCCGGAACGGCCGCTTCCGGAGCGACCTCTACTACCGGCTGAACGTCATCAACCTCACCCTGCCTCCGCTCAGGGAGCGCACCGAGGACATTCCGCTCCTGGCGAAGCACTTCCTGGCGCGGTTTTCCGAGGATCCCGACGAGCCCCGGCGCCTCACCGATCAGGCCATGGCGGCCCTCATGGAGTACGACTGGCCGGGGAATGTGCGGGAGCTGGAGAACGCGCTGGAGCGGGCGTCGGTGTTGGGGCGGGGAGAGGAGATCGCCCTGGAGGCCCTTCCCGCACGGGTGCGGGAGCGACCCGCGCCCCGCCTGGTCTCGGAGGAGCCGCCCCCGAACCCCACCATGGAGGTCATCGAGCAGGCCTACATCCACTGGGTCCTGCAGGCGGCGGACGGGAACAAGAGCCGGGCGGCGGAGATCCTGGGGATCGATCCGTCCACCCTCTATCGGAAGATCAACCGTTACGGGATGGGCGGAGGGTGATGGACGGACTCGTTCTCTCGGTGGTGATCCCTGTGTTCAATGAGGTGGCGACGGTCCGGCAGGTGGTGGAGCGGGTCCGAGCCGTGCCCCTCGAGACCGAGGTGGTGGTGGTGGACGACGGCTCGACGGACGGGACCCGGGAGGTCCTGGCCGACCTGGAGGCGGAGGGGCTCGTGGATGT
>SKJY01000033.1 GCA_007121775.1 Gemmatimonadota bacterium | reverse complement strand
CTCGACGGCACCCTCATCGCCACCCGCCGCCTCTACATGGAGTCGCTGGCCGACGCCCTGGAGCCGGCGCTGGGCGTCCGGTGGACGGAAGAGGAGATCCTCCGCCACCGCCCCAAGGCCGAGCGGCGCTTCCTCCGCGATCAGGTCGAGCCCCACAGCACCGACGCCGTCTACGAGCGCTTCTACGAGAGCTATGAGCGCCGCCACGAGACGGCCTTCCAGGGGATCTATCCCGGGGTGCCCGAGATGCTGGCCGACCTCCGGACCGCGGGCCTCCCCCCCGGGCTCGTCACGGGGAAGAGCCGCCGGGCCTGGACCATCACCACCGCCCGCGTCCACCTGGGCGACTTCGCCGTCACCATCTTCGACGACGACGTGCCGGCCCCCAAGCCCGATCCCACCGGGCTCCTCCTGGCGGCGGAGCGCCTGGGGGTCGAGCCGGGCCGGGCCGTCTATGTGGGCGATTCCCTCTCGGACCTGGAGGCGGCGCGCCGGGCGGGGATGGCTTCCATCGGGGTGCTCTGGTCCAAGAAGCCCCACGAGGTGGAGCCCTTCCGCCAGACCGGGCAGGAGCTGGGGGCCCGCATCGCCGCCCACCCCGAGGAGGTGGCGGCGTTGGTGAACCGCTGAGCGTTACTGGGGAGTGATGGCGCCGTGACCCCATCGTCATCAGCCGCCGGTAGGGTAAAGAAGCCATCCTCCCCCTCCCCCCACCCCTCATTCCCGCCATGACCCTGCCGGTGATCCTCCGCCGGAGTCTCCTTCTCCCGGCCTTCGCCCTCCTGGCCGCGGCGTGCGGCGGAGCGGGGCCGGGTCCGGGCGAACCGGACGCGCCTTCTGAGCTCTCCGGGGGCGTTTGTCGGCTTCAGGGCCCCATGGCCACGCTTGACGCCCGAATCGATGAGTCGTCGGGGATCGTCCGCTCGCGCCTGCATCCCGGTCTCTACTGGACCCACAACGATTCCGGGGGGAGGCCGGAGCTCTTCGCCGTGGACCGGGAGGGGCGCCTCATGGGGCGGGTGACGGTGCCCGGGGTCACGAACCGAGACTGGGAAGACGTGGCCTACGGCCCGTGCGGGACGCCGGGGGAGGCGCTGGATACCCCCGCCGCTGAGCGTCACCGCTGCCTCTGGATCGGGGAGTTCGGCGATAACCGCCAGGTCCGCGACACCGTCTTCCTGTACCGGGTGCCTGAACCCCACCCGGACGACCAGGTCACGGCGACGCCCGACATCTTCCCCTTCGTTTACGCCGACGGCCCCCGGGACGCCGAGGCTCTCTTCTTCGACGAGCTCGACCGGGCGTGGGTGATCTCCAAGGGGCGCCCCATCAACGATCGCCCGGGCACCGAGCCGGACCGGGGCGATGGGCGGATCACCGCCTACCGCCTCCCCGTCCCCCTCCTACCGGGCATCCCCTCGGTGGCCGAGCCGGTGCAGACCCTCAGCGGGTCGCCTCCTCCCCGGGATCTCCGGGTCACCGCCGGTGCCTCGTCCCCTTCCGGACGCCTCATGGCGCTCCGGACGTACGTGGACCTTCAGTTCTATCGCTTGGAGGGCGACACCCTGAGCGCTCTCCTGGACGGGCGCGGTGTGGGCCTCAGGCCCCTGCGCGAACCCCAGGGCGAAGGCATCGATGTGGAAGACGACGGCTCCGTCGTGCTCTCAAGCGAGGGGGGACTCCTCTCACCGGGGACGCTGGTGGAACTCCGCTGTGACCCTGAGGCCGGGGGGCGGTGGCCATGAACCCCTTCCACCTCCATCCCGGGTCGGGGAATCTTCGAGCGGACGGCCGCTTCTCGAGCCGGGGTTGCCTTCCCTGCCGCGTGCACGCACCACTTGAAGGACCACCGGCATATCAGCACCACCCTCGCGGGAACGACCGTTTTCGCTGAAGGATGAGGCTTGGATGAGTGCCGGTCCTCATCTCCTGTGGCACGGGGAGAACCAGTCCCGAGGCGGACAGGTGCGGCGAACCCCGCCACGACCCTACTATTGGGGTGAAGATCGGTCACGGACGATCCCTGTTCGGACCCGGTGCGGCTTCGGGGCTCGCCATGTCCAAGCCGCCGGCCACCTCGCACTCCGGGAGCCCCGCCATGCCCACACCCGCCGCCATCCTCCTGATCCTCCTGGCCCTGGGTGTCGCGATCCTGGGGTTCAGGGGGCCCATCCAGCTCTGGCACATCCTCGTCCTCTCGGCCATCTCCATCGCCATGGTTCTCTGGACCACCGTGGGCCGGACCCAGGCACAGTGGATCCTGTTCGGCATCGGGCTCGCCATCGGCGTCTTCGCCCTGGTCCGCGCCTACACCTACCAGGGCCAGGTCGCGCAGGAACAGATCGAGCAGGAAGAGCGGGAGTGGGAAGAGCGCTGGGAACGGGAACGCGCCCACGAAGAAGAGACCGGCCAACCGCGATTCGAACCGTAGCGCCCCCGCGACTGCCGGCCATCCGGGGCTCCGACACCCCTCCTGCCTACCACTCCCACCCCGGGAGTCGGCACTGGAGAAAGGTCATCTGCCCCCGCCGTCCGAAGGGGCCCGCCTCGCTCGTGAGCACGAGCCGGTTGCCCGGGAGGAAGGCCACCGCCTCGCCCTGGGCCTCCCGCGCCGGCCGCAGGTTCACGAGCCCCCCCTCCACCGGAATGAGCGGTTCGGGCGCATCCATCTCGATGCGGTAGAACTGAAGGGTCTGGTAGGTCCGGACCACCCCGAGCCGCCCATCCGGCGTGGATGCCGCCCCCGTCACCATGTCCGGAAGCCAGACGGGCCCGCTGGTGAGCGTCTGGACCCGCTCCATGCGGATTCGCCCGTCCGCCGCCGCAGCCCGCGCCGCCCCCAGGGGGGCCGGGCTCCGGTAGACCTCCACCGGGTCCGTGCGCCCCTTCGTCACCAGCAGCACCCGGTCGTCGGGAAGGAGGAGGAGCGCCTCGATGTCCCGGGGGCCGTGGGGGAGAAGGAGGGGGAAGGCGTCCGCCGGTGCCGTCGCCGTGTCGTCCGGAGCCGGCTCCGGCACCCGGTAGAGGACCAGGTGGTCGCGCACCTCCCGGTTGTCGCCCGTGTCGGCGATGAGGAGGCAGGACGAGCCCTCCGCACCCCAGGGGTTCTCCGCCGGGCAGGGGCCCACCGCAAGATCTTCCCAGTCCACGTTCTCTGCGCCGGCCACCCGGATCTGCACCGTGAGGTCGCCTGCAGGGTCCACCCCGAAGAGCTCCGCCGGCCACCCCGAGTCGTTGTGGGTCCAGAGGAGACGGGATCCCGGTGCCTCACCCGGGCGACCGACTCCCGGCGCCACCCCGCTCGACTCCGGCACCTCTGCGGGGAGGGCCACCGGGTCACCCACGATCTCGCAGGCGCTTCCTCCCACCACCTGGAGGGGGCTGGAGCACGCGGCTGCGACGGGGATCAGCAGGATGAGGGCCGGAACTGGGGCGAGGCGCATCATGACAGTCAAACGGTCAAACGGGTCGAAACGGGAGCGGGGCCCCCCGGTCCGTTCCGGAGGGCCCGCCAGGTCCGGCTGGTCGGTGCGACCAGGTGGGGCCGCCCGTCAGTTCCCCTGCTGGGCCCGCACCTCCGCCACCAGGCTCCGAAGCGCCTCCTGGAACTGGTCCAGCGGCGGCGCGCCCTGTACCGGGAAGCCCTGCACCACGAAGGTGGGGGTGCCCCGAACTCCGATCTCCAGGGCGAGCTCGGTGCCCTCCTGGATCCGCTCCAGCGCCCGTCCGCCCTCATTCATGCACGCCTCGAAGGCAGCGGCGTCGTCCACGATGTCGGTAGCGGCGGACTGGAGCATCCCGTGGGGATCGCCCGTGCCCATCCACCCTTCGCGGTTCTCGTAGAGCCAGCTCCGCATGGGGCGGAAGGCGTCCTGCTCCGCGGCGCACTCCGCCGCCATGGCCGCCTCCATGGCGTTGGGGAAGCCGGCGATGGAGACGGGGATGTACTTCCACACCACATCGCCTGCCGCCACGAACTCCTCGTACAGCACCGGATAGCTGTTCTGGTGGAAGTTGGCGCAGTGGACGCAGCCGAAATCGCTGAACTCCACCACCTGCACCACCGCCGTCTCAAGATCGCCCTCATCGAAGCCGATGGCGCTGATGTCCACCATCTCCTCGTCGTTGGCGGGGGTCTGGGCGGCGGCGTCCTGGCCGTTGGGGGCCGGAGCCGCCTCGCCCGTCTCGTCGCCGCAGGCGGTAAGGCCCATGGTGATGAAGAGGAGGGCCGGGAGGGCGGTGAAGAGCTGGGTCTTGCGGGGCGAACTGGCGGAAGAGCGCATGGAACGGGTCCTGGAAGGGCGATTATAGGCCGCAAACGCATAAGGCCGAAAGATAGGCAGGATCAGACCCCCAAGGCTACCGCGGGATCCGATGCATGAGGCCGGCCGCCTGGCGAGCCTGCCGGAGTTTGCGGGTCGATCCCGGGTGCATGGCCCCACCTGGCGCTTGG
>SKJY01000215.1 GCA_007121775.1 Gemmatimonadota bacterium | reverse complement strand
GCCACCCGATCCAGGTCATGCCGGGGCACCGGGGGTCCGTCGTGGCGGAGGTTCGCCAGCGCTGCCCCGGGATCGGGGTTCACCCGGTCGCAGGTGGCCTGGTCCAGGATCTCGTCCACGAAGTTCACGCCGATGACGCCTCCGGTATCTGCCACCACCCGTGCCAGTTCGTCCGAGAGGTTCCGCGGATGGTCACAGATGGCCCGGCTGGAGGAGTGGGAGGCGATGATGGGGGCCGCGCTCACCCGGGCCACCTCCCTGAGCGCCGCATCGGAGACGTGGGAGACGTCCACCAACATCCGGAGCCGGTTCATCTCGGCCACCACTTGGGCACCGAAGTCCGAGAGCCCGCCGACCCGGGGGGCATCGGTGGACGAGTCGATCCACTCCAGCGATGTGGCGTGGGTGAGGGTCATGGAGGTGACGCCCAGATTGGCGTACCGCTCCAGAAGGCCCAGGTCGCCCTGGAGCGCGAGCCCGCCCTCCACCGCCAGCACCGCCGCCAACCGCCCCTCCGCCGCCAGTTGCCGGACCTCGGCGCCAGTGGTGGCCAGCCCCACACGGGATGGATATCGGGCCAGGAACTGGTGGAAGGCCGCGATCTGTTCCAGGGCGCGGCGAGCCGCCTGATCCGGGCCGTAGATCACATCGACCCATGCGGCGAAGACCTGGACCTTGACGCCCCCATCGTGCCATGCGTCGAGGTCGGCCTGGGCTGTTCCCGGTGCACCCAGATCGACCCCATCCACCACCACCCGCTGAAGCGAATCGCAGTGGGCATCCCATACGAAGGCGCGACGGTGGATCTCCAAGGCTCGGGGATGGATGGCTGCGCTCATGGGGGGCTCGTCCTGGGGTTGCGGGTTGAGGGGGTGAAGTAGGGTGGAGGTGAGGGAGCGGGGGGTGGCGCCAGGATCCAGCCGGCACCGCCCTCCTGCTTGTATACGGCATTGTATTCTGTGATGTGGTCTTCGATCCCGCCATAGGCGCCCCCACAGCTCCTCCGGCGAAGGCCTCCCTCAGGCGTCGCCCCCCGCCGTCTGAGACCTTCCCCACGGCCGCCGGGCCCGGAACCGCCCCCACGCCGGACCCGCCACCACCAGGACCACCAGCCCCCAGAGCGCCAGTGCCAGGGGAGATGAGAAGAGGGCGTCGCCCACCCCGTCTCCCAGGGCCAGCGCCCGGCGAAGATTCCGCTCCGCCAGGGGCCCCAGGACGAGCCCCAGGATCACCGGCGCCAGGGGGACGCCGCCTCGACGGAAGAGGTAACCCAGGATCCCGCATCCGGTCATGATGACCAGGTCGAAGGGGTTCCGGTTCACCGCCAGCACGGCCACCACCGCCAGCCCGGCGATCCCGGGAATGAGGATCCACCCCGGAACCCTGAGAAGGCGCACGAACACCCCCACCAGAGGAAGGTTCAGGAGGAGGAGGAAGAGGTTCCCCACATACATGGAGGCGGCGAGCCCCCAGAACACCTCCGGATTGCGGTCCAGGAGGAGTGGGCCGGGCGTCACCCCCAGCGCCAGCAGGGCCCCCAGGAGAACGGCGGTGGTGGCGCTCCCGGGGACCCCCAGGGTCAGGAGTGGGATCATGGCCCCGGTGGCGGCGGCGTTGCTGGCGGCCTCCGGCGCCGCCACCCCCCGGGGGTCTCCCTTCCCGAAGGTCCGCTCCGGCCCTGCCGTCCGGGTCTCCACGCCGTAGGCCACAAAGGTGCTCACGGTGCCACCGGCGCCGGGGAGTACGCCCAGGAGAAAGCCGAGCCCACTCCCCCGGAGGATGCTGGCGCCCACGTCCCGGAGGCCGGCCAGGGTCAGTCGCGCCCTCCGGATCGGCGGTGCCAGAAGCGCCCCGGCCCCGGAGCGGTCCACCGCCAGGAGTACCTCACTGATGGCGAAGAGACCCAGGGTGACCACCACGAAGTCGAGCCCGTCGAAGAGATCCAGCCGGCCGAAGGTGAAGCGGGGGATCCCGCTCTGGGGGTCGAGCCCCACCGAGGCCAGGAGGAGTCCGGTCCCCACTGCCACCAGCGATGCGGCCGGCCGCGCCCCGGAGAAGCTGGCCACGGCGGCGAAGGCCAGCACCATGAGGGCGAAGTACTCTGCCGGGCCGAAGCGGAGGGCCCACCCCGCAAGGAGTGGCGCCAGGAGCACCAGCCCGAAGATGGAGAGGGTCCCTCCCACGAAGGAGGCCACCGCCGAGATGGCCAGCGCCTCCCCACCCCGTCCTGCCCTGGCCATGGGGTAGCCGTCCAGTGCCGTCACCACTGCCGCCGGGGTTCCGGGGACGTTCAGGAGGATGGTGCTGATGGAGTTCCCGTACTGGGAGCCGTAGTAGATCCCCGCCAGGAGGATGAGCGCCGATTCAGGCGGGATCCCCACCGCAAAGAGGAGGGGGAGGAGGAGGGCGATGGCATTGATGGGGCCGATGCCGGGAAGCAGGCCTACCACCGTCCCCACCACCACCCCCCCGAAGGCCAGACTCAGATTCAGGGGGCGCAGGGCCACGGCGAATCCGTCGGCCAGGAGTGCGAAGGGCTCCACCTCAGCTCCCTCCGGAGGCGGATGCCAGGAAGAGGGATCCCACCGGCAGAGGCACACCCAGCCCGTAGACGAAGAGAAGATAGAGCACCGCGGCCGTCACGGCTCCGGCGATGAGCGCTCGGGAGGGACGCCCACCGAGGAGCATGGCCAACCCGGCCATGGCGCCCCCGGTGGTGACCATGAAGCCGAGCCAGGGGAGGAGGAAGGGGATGGCCAGCAGGAGGGTAGCGGCGGCGGTGGGGCGCACGAGCGCGGCGGTCTGGTTGGCCCCGCCCCTGGCAGCCACCATGGGCCGGAAGGACAGGGTCAGCGCCCCCCCCAGGAGGAGCCCCGCCGCCAGGAGTGGAAGGGCGCGGGGGCCGGCGGCGTCTGTGACGAAGGCCACCCGGTACCCCCACGCCTCCCATCCGGCGGCCAGGGCCAGGAGGGCCATGGCGGCCCACCCCCAGCGAGCGGGCGAAGCTGCTTCCCGGGGCACAGCCGGCCCTGAATCCGGGCGAGCGGGCGGGCGCGATTCCGGGCGAATCTCCTCGGGCATCTCCTCCGGCATCTCCCCACCCGTCACGGAAGGAGTCCCACCTGGCGTGACAGTTCCCGGAGACTTCGCACCTCTTCCCGAACAAACCCCTCGAAGTCGGAACCGACCAGGAACCAGGGCGCCAGCCGACTCCGCTCCCGCTCCACGGCCCACTCAGGGGACGCGCCCACCTCCTCCATGAGCCGGACCCAGCGGTCGTACCCTTCCTGGGAGATCCCCGGTGGGAGGTAGAAACCACGCCAGGTCACCCAGGTCACAGGATACCCACGCTCTGCGGCGGTGGGGACATCCGCCAGCGCCCCGCCAACCCGCTCGGAGGCCAGGATGGCCAGGACCCGGAGCCGCCCCGCCTCCACCTGGGCATCCACCTGGGTCACATCGCCGGAGAAGACCTCCACGAACCCGCCTAGGAGCGCGGTCATGGCCTCACCGCCGCCGTCGAAGGGGATGTAGCGGACTGAGCGGGGATCGACTCCTGCCTCCCGGGCCAGGAGGAGCATCTTCACATGGTCCTGTCCGCCGCTGGCGCTGCCGCCACTGATCCGGATGGCGCGGGGATCCCGGCGCCAGGCCTGGAGGAAGTCGTCCAGGTGGTCCCAGGGAGCATCGGGGCGCACCGCCACTACCCCGTGATCGGCAGCGATGGCGCCCACCCACCGAACATCCTCCTCGGTGAGGTGGGCGAACTGTCCCTGGGCCAGCCGGAGAAGGGTAGCGGGGCTCGCCGCAGCAAGCACCGCCTCGTCTCCGCCCCGCTGGCCCACCATATGGGCGAACCCGATCCCACCCCCGGCGCCGGGGAGGTTCCCCACCCGCATGAGGCCTGGAGCCAGCCCCAGATCGTTCACCGTGCGGGAAAAGGCCCGGCAGGTCAGATCCCACCCGCCCCCCACATTGGCCGGAGCCACGCACTCCCAACCGGAAGCGCGCCCGCCTTCGGTGCAACCCGTGGTGAGCAGGAACAAAGCAAGGAGGAGAAGCGGAAGTGGGGAGTGAGCCGTGGGGACCCGCCCCGCACTCGCCGCCGCTTGCCGAAGGTGGAATCCAACACGTATCCTCCGGCCACTCACCCGGCCTCCGGCCCTGCGCGAACGCGCTTCCCCCATTCCAGCCTTCACCGGAGGCTCCATCGTGAATGTTTTGTCGAACCCGGCCCTCAAGGGTCCTTGCCGGGGAAATGGTCGGCCTGCCGTACTTGCCTCGCTTCTGGCTCCCCTCCTCCTGAGCGGCTGCATCGAAGGGGGTGTGGTCGAGATCGGTGGCCCCCTGGAAATCAGCGTCCAGGTCACCCAGGCCGAGCGCACCCTGGGTCAGGAGCACGAGTTTCGCCTCCAGGCCCGGGGTCGGCAACTACTGGGGGTGATCCTGGAGTACGGAGATGG
>SKJY01000101.1 GCA_007121775.1 Gemmatimonadota bacterium | reverse complement strand
TCAGACCTCCGGAGGGAGGAAGAGCGCCCGGACCAACCGGCGATCCACCTTTCCGTTGCGGTTCCGAGGCAGGGCCTGCACCACCTGGACCTGGCGGGGGCGACGTCCCGGGTCCAGGCGCTCTCCGGCGAACTCCACCAGCGCCGCCCCGTCCGTCTCCGCACCCACCTGCACCGCCACCGCCGCCACCACTCGCTCCCCCCAGGTCTCGTCTGGCACCCCCACCACGGCAGCCTCCACGACACCCGGATGGTCCAGCAGGACGGCTTCCACCTCTGCCGGCTCCACCGTCACTCCCCCGGAAAGGATGCGGTCGGAGGTCCGACCCTCTACCCAGAGCCCACCCTCGTCATCCAGGCGACCGAGATCACCGGTGTGGAGCCACCCCTCTGCGTCCATCCAGACGGTGGGGCGGCGGGCTCCGCCGGACCAGGGAAGAATGGGAGCGACGGTGGGTCCCCGCACCAGGATCTCCCCCACCCCACCGGGCAATGAAGCGTCAATGCGAAGGGCCACATCGGGGAGGGGGCGCCCGACCCGTCCCGGATAGGCCCGTACCTCAACCGGAGGCGCCGTGGCCACCTGCGACGAGGCCTCGGTGAGCCCGTAGGTGAGAGCCACCGGCCACCGCCCCTCCAGCGCCCGGGTCAGGAGGGGGAGGGGGGTGCGGGCCCCGCCCAGGAGCAGGCACCGGAGACCCCGAGGCGCCGGCTCACCATCCGACAGCTCCAGGAGCGATCTGAGCATCACCGGCACCAGGGAGGCGTGGGTGATCTCCCCTTGGCGCGCCAACTCCAGGAACTCCTCCGCCCGGAAGCGCTCCCGAGTCACCACTGGACTCCCCACCGAGACCGCGCGGTGCAGGAGCAGAAGCCCCCCCACATGGGCAGGGGAGAGGGATGCAGCCCAGCGATCCATGGGGTCCAACCCGAGACGCCCCGCCACACCGCGGGCCGATGCGCTGAGGTTCCCGTGGGTCAGCACCACCGGTCGAGGCCGACCGGTGCTCCCTGAGGTGAGGATCACCACCACCGGCGTATCAGCCTCCAACTCCGGCACCACCCGTCGAAGGGTGGGGTCGATGGGAAGGGTGTGATCCATTGACAGGGGGGAGGCCACGGGAGGGGTGTAAGCCGTGGGGAGGAAGGGGTCAATGGGAAGATCGGCCGGATCCGGAACCGATACGATTTCCTCCACCTCCACCACCCCGTGTCCGGGGAGGAGGCGCCGTAACTCGCCCACCCGCCCGCCCGGAGCCAGCACCAGCCTGACCCCGCCGGGACGGCCCACCTTCCGGCGGAGTTCATCGGCCAGTGACCGGGCATCCAGGGGCACCAGAAGACCGCCGAGGCGTGGGAGGGCGAAGAGGAGAGCCAGCATCTCCGGAGAGGCCGGGAGAATGGTGGTCACCGCGTCCCCGGCGCCGACTCCCGCCTCCCCCAACCGGAGAGCGGCCCGGTCTGCCGCCTGGTCCAGATCGCTCCAACTCCAAGCCACGGGGTGTCCCGACGCCGCCGATGGTCCCTCGACGGCAGGCCCCAGGGGATCCCGGCGCGCCGCCTCCCTCAGCGCATCCACGGCACCTCTCCCCCCAGGATCAACCCCACCGCCAGGAGTCCCCCATACCAGGTCACGAGCCGGGCCGTCCAGCCCAGGGCGGGATTCAGCTCCCGGGGATCCGCGTAGGTGAAGACCGCCTCCAGGGGCGGCAGGGCGAAGCGGAAGGCCAGGAGCGAGAGGAGGCTCCAGGCAGACCAGCCGTGCAGGAAGATCCCCAGCGGTGCTGCCAACGCCGCTACACCCAGGAGTCCCAGATACTGGGCCCGACTGCCCCTCTCCCCAAGCCGGACCGCCAGGGTCCGCTTCCCCACCCGGGCGTCTCCCTCCCGGTCCCGCAGGTTGTTCACCACCAGGATGGCGGTGATGAGTACCCCCATGGCGGCTCCGGCGGTGAGGATCTCAGGGCTCCACACCCCTGCCTGAACCCAGTAGGTCCCCCCCACCGCCACGGGCCCGAAGAAGATGAAGACAAAGAGGTCGCCCAGGCCGTGGTAGGCCAGGGGGAAGGGACCGCCGGTGTAGATGACGGCGCAGACCAGGGCCGCGAGCCCGATCACCACGATGGGCCACCCCCCTACCGCCACCAGATAGATCCCCACCAGGAAGGCCGCTGCCAGCGTCAGACCCGTTCCCATGAGCACCGACCGGGGCGGGATGAGTCCGGCCTGGGTGACCCGTACCGGCCCGAGCCGCTCCTCGGTGTCGGCGCCCTTCACATGATCGAAGTAGTCGTTGGCCAGATTGGTGGCCACCTGGATGAGGAGCGCTCCCAACAGCGCCGCAACGGCCGGGAGGGGGGCCGCCACCCCGTGGGCTCCAGCCAGAGCGGTCCCCACCACCACCGGCGCTACCGCCGCCGGGAGGGTACGGGGGCGGATGGCCAGCAGCCAGGCCCCCAGCCGGGAGGTAGACGGGGACGGGGGCGCTGGTGTCACGGGCGTCTTGGCAGGCGTCACAGGAGTCTCGACGGACACGAGCCGGGCAGAAGGACAGGCATGAGCCAGCCGGAGAGGGAAGTGGCCGGGACTCCCCCCTTACCAGGGGAGCCAGGGATACTTCCGGAAGTCCGGCTTTTCCTTGTTGAGGAAGGCGTTCTTGGCGTCCTTCGCCTGCTCCGTCATGTAGAAGAGGAGGGTGGCGTTCCCCGCCAACTCCTGGAGTCCCGCCTGTCCGTCCACCGCAGCGTTGAAGGCGCTCTTCAGGAGGCGGATGGAGAGGGGGCTCTTGTCCAGGATGTCCTGGGCCCAGCGCCACCCCTCGGCCTCCAACTCGTCCACCGGGACCACCTTGTTCACCAGCCCCATGGCCTCGGCCTCGGCGGCGTCGTACTGGCGGCAGAGGAACCAGATCTCCCGGGCCTTCTTCTGCCCCACGATGCTGGCCAGGTATGAGGCACCGAAGCCGCCGTCGAAGCTCCCAACCTTGGGGCCGGTCTGACCGAAGACGGCATTGTCGGCGGCGATGGTCAGGTCGCAGATGACATGGAGGACGTGCCCACCCCCGATGGCGTACCCCGCCACCAGGGCGATGACGGGCTTGGGCATGCTCCGGATGTAGCGCTGGAGCTCCAGCACGTTCAGCCGCGGAAGGCCGTCGCCGCCCACATACCCGGCGTCGCCCCGAACCCGCTGGTCACCGCCTGAGCAGAAGGCATACTTCCCGTCCTTGGCCGGTCCGTTCCCGGTGAGGAGGACAACCCCGATCCCGGTGTCTTCCCCGGCGTCGCGGAAGGCTTCCTGCAGCTCCAGGAGCGTCTCGGGGCGGAACGCGTTCCTGACCTCGGGGCGGTTGATGGCGATCCGTGCCACCCCATGACTCTTGTGGTAGGTGATGTCCTGATAGCTCTTCACCTCCTGCCACTCAGGGGCCAGGGGTGCGCCCTCACTCGAGTCCTGCGTTCCAGCGTCAGACATAGTCTCTCCGTTCTCCTGGAAGGTTTTGGATCTGTCTACTCGTTTTGGATCTGTCCGATCGTCTGTCGAATCGTCTCTTTTTGAGCCTGGATTCCCGGGGTCCGGTTCGGCCTCCGGTCGGCCATCTCCCCACCGGCTCACACCCCCGACGCTCCTTCATCCTCTTCCAGCGCTCGGACCGCCGCCCGGCTCGCAGCCGCCATGACCGCCTGCCGCAGCCGGCGATTCTCGTCCCGGTCCGTGCGGATCTCCAGGATCCCGCTCCCGGGGAGAGCCAGGAGCCACTCCAGCGCCCCATCCAGATCGCCGGGAACGCCGGCATGGCCGCCGGGATCGCAGGGATCGCCCTCCTCCTCCCTGGTGCCCGTGCCCCTCAGATCCAGACTCCGGACCGGGAGTCCGTGGAAGTGGGCCAGCCCCTCCATTCCCCTCCCGTGGGGGGTGGCGAAGAAGGGGGTGAAGGCGGGCTCGTGTTCCCGTATGGGAAGAAGGTGGAAGATACCTCCTCCATCGTTGTGGATCACCACCAGGAGGACCCGCTCGCCGGCGGCGCCGATTCCCAGGAGTCCTCCGGCGTCGTGGAGGAAGGCCAGGTCGCCCAGCACCGCCACCACCCGCCGTCCGGTGCCCAGAGACGCTCCGGCGGCGGTGGAGGTGATGCCGTCGATCCCGCTGGCGCCCCGATTTGCAAGCACTGTGAGAGGCCCATCCCGCTCCAGCCCGAAGGCGTCCAGGTCCCGGATGGGCATGGAGCTGGACACGAAGAGGAGATCCTCGTCCGGCACGCGCCGGACCACCCTGTCCAGGACGGTGCCTTCGAGCCCGGGATGAGGACCGGCGGCGGGGACGGGCGGTGAGCCGGCAGGGGCGCCGGCGGCGGATGGGGCCGCGACCGACGGGCCCACGACCGACGGGCCCGGAGCACCCATGGCCGTGACCGAAGCAGCCACCTCGGCCCGTCGCCAGCGCTCCAGCCAGATGGCGCGGGTCTCC
>SKJY01000221.1 GCA_007121775.1 Gemmatimonadota bacterium | reverse complement strand
GCCTCAGTGGTACCGCCACAGGAGCATCCTCCCACAACAGCATCCATGAACAAGCCCCAGCCTCCCCATTCAGCCCCTCAGCCACCCCGCTGCACTGAATTTGGAGAAGATCCCTATCTTTACCGGGCCCTCCGGGATCTTGGTCGATGCCCCTCCCGACCACGAACGTAGGTAGACGCCTGACAACGTTCATTGGCAGGTGTGGTCACGAATAGGGATCATCTGGACGGTATGTAGACGGCAGTCGCATGCCGAGGTCCGGCAGGGCCTTCGAGATCACCCATCCCCGCACAACCGGGCTGTCGAGCACGTAGCCGCTTGGTCCGCCCCGCGTTAGATCTCCGTCCTCTCGGAATTTCCGGATTGCCTGCGTCACTGCGCTACTGGTGAGCAACGAGAAGCGCTTCCTCGTCTCTGCGGTCGTAATCCCCGCCGTCGTCACTGCGACTGCTCTGATGATGTTCTGCTGAGCGGGCGTGAGATCATCCCACCACGATCGAATAGGCCCGTCCTCCTCATCGACGAGTTCCTCAAAGGCGAGTCGCACGGACTCGGCGTCAGCTCGTCCCGCCCCGGCAGTGAGATCGAAGGTCTTCCGCGCAAGTTGGACCACGTCGCGCGTCCTGGGTCCCGAGATCTGAATACATTCCTGACCGACCTTGTCGCAGCGCACACCGCACTCCTCCATGCGCTCCTCCAGCCAAGCAGCGAGATAGCCGGGCTCGATAGGCCCGAACTCCATCTTATCGAGAATCCCGTAGAAGGCGCGCCCCTTGGCAAGCATTCTCCGAATCAGACGGGGCCGCGATCCGGCGAGGATGTAGGCCACATGCTCATGGTGCTGGATTGTGCCGCGAAGGTGCCATTCTGCCTGTTCGCCCCCGAAGCGATGGATCTCCTGAAACTCGTCCAGCACAAGCCCAAGAACCCGCTTTCGCCGCTCGGCCATGGCGTTGAGCGTGTCGAGGACGCGCCCGAAGGTTTGCTGTTGCTCATCCAGCGGCGCTTGACGGTAGCCGATGTCAAGGCTGGGCCAGACTGCGCCGGTCGTTGGGTCCGTGCTCATGCTCAGCCGTACTCCGACGGACCGAACCAACTCCGTAGCCACATCGGACCATTTTCGGCCGAGCGTCTGTCCTGCGGCTCCGAGGACTCGATTCGTCATGTCCGCCACTGTGGATGCTGTCGAAAGGTCGGCAACGATTGCGGCGCCACCGGCGGCGTGGACTTGGTCAACTGCCACGGCGATCGCCGAGGTCTTGCCCATGCGACGCTCTCCGTACACAAGCATTTTCGCGGCGGGTTCCTGCAATCGGGTGGCAATTCGAGCGACTTCGTCCTCCCGATCAGCGAAGAACGGCCGTTTCACGACCCCGTGGATTCGGAAGGGGTTGCTCATAGGCTCCTTCTGGTTAGCGTTTGCTTACTAAGCAATCGCTCAGTAAGTAGGTGCTAAGCCCATCTTGGGTCAAGAGTAGTACCGCCCTCCGAACCGGCACCGATTGGGTGCTCGGCGTGAAGACGGATGACCTGGATGTGGAGTTCGTGCGGCTCTACGGGCTGTCCAGGAACTGAAGTGAGCCATCCCCGTGAGCCGAGGGGGCGAGAAGGCCCTCCCCACGCCCTTGGTCCACCCCCCTTCTGGTCACGAGCGTAGGCCGATCCTCACCAAGGCACGTTGGCAGCCGTCGCCTACCCTTCCCCCCCGCCCCCCAAAAGCAACCGCTCCAGATCTTCCGGGCTGAGCGGCCTTTCGTGGCCGAACCTCCTGGGGTCCTCATCGGCGATTTCGGACGGAATGACCTGGACGAGCCGCTGCCAATCCGCCTGGCCGAGCTCCTCGATGAATTCCGCCAGCGCGTCGGACTCCGGCGCCGAGAAGGGGTGCGCCCGATACATGCGAACTGCGGCCTTAAGCATGTCCAGATAGGGAGCCAGGTCCGTGGTCGTTGACGCCTCGTCGCTGTCGACCCAGACGATGGGGACACGGGCGAGGCTGCCGGGATGGAGGGTTTCGGTGCGAAGGAGAAGCTCGATGTCGAAGGCGAAGCCCGGTTCTACCAGATCCTGCAGCACCTGGCGCAGGACCGGACCCGAGAACGCCTTGAATCCGCACTGGGTGTCGGTGATGAAGGAAATGGGGTGCAGCAGACCCTTCCAGAGGTAGATGAAGAGCCGCCCTCGACGATCCCGGTGGCCCTCCTTGATTACCGTGGATCGGCGATGCCGGCGGGTGCCCGCAGCCGCCACCTTCCGCCCGCGCAGGAGATGTCGGACCAGAAGCCCCACCTGACCCAGGTGGGTGGAAAGGTCGGCGTCCGTGTAGATCAGGATGTGGCGGGGATCGGGGTCGCGGCGATTCAGGGCATCCAGGAGCCCGTAGATGATGCTTCCCCCCTTCCGGCTCTCTGAGGGTGAGGTGAGGGGGTCCACGAAGGGGAGCGGCTCCCCCGCCTCGATGGCCTCCGCCAACTCAAGGACGCGGATAGGGAGTCCGGCGCAGCGCTCCCTGGCGATCTTCCTCGCCAGCGCCGCGCTCCCGTCCGGGCACCCATCGTCCACGACCACCAGCTCCCATGTGACCTGGGGGAAGGGAGAGAGCAGCCACTCGAGCTCGTGGACCTTCCGGACCAGGAGGTCCTCCCCGTGGGGATGCTGGTCCGCCGGGACGAGGCGTCCCGTTTCCCGATAGACGGCAAAGACCACCGTCAGGTGGAGCGGCGAAGGATCCTGCCGGAGCCTCTCCTTGAGCCATGTGGAAGAGCGTGCCAGGCGAAGCGACAGCATCTGCCCCAGCGGGCGGTCGTCTGATCGGAGAAGCGCCCGCTCCCGGCGTCTGATATCCGGCAGGCTCAGGTCTTCGGAAAGGAGTCGGTCGGCTTCGCTCAGGACCCAGGCCTGATCCACCGGGTCCTTGGGGTTGTAGCCCATTTCGTGCCGATCTCCTGTCATTCCTCCGCTCCCCTCGTCAAGACGTCAATTCCCGGGATCTATCCCCAATCGGACCCCTACCGCGCCACGGCCGTCGACGGGATCCCCCCGCCGTGGGGGCTCCGGGCCAGCGCAGCCTGATAGGAGAGCCCGAGGCACGGTTCAAAATTCCCGCAGCCGTAGAGGGCGGTGTAGATGCGGGTGTACTGGTGCACCACCTTCACGTAGTGCCGGGTCTCCCGAAAGGGGATGTGTTCCCGGAAGACGTCCACATTTCGGTACTCGGGGCGCTCCCGCCACTGCCGGGCCCGGGTGGGGCCGGCGTTGTAGGCCGCCAGGGCGTCTTCGGCGCGGCCGTCGAAGCGGCGTACCATGGAGGCCAGGAAGGCGGTACCCAGCCGGATGTTCATCTCCGGATCTTCCAGAAGAGCAGGGGAGAAGCGCAGTCCCTCGGCCTGGGCCACCTCCCGCCCCGTCCCCGGCATGAGCTGCATGAGCCCCACCGCCCCCGCCGAACTCCGGATGGTGGGGTGGAAGAGGGACTCCTGGCGGATCAGCCCCGCCACGAAGAAGGGGTCGAGCCCCCGGGAGCGCGCCTCCCGGACGATGGCGTCCCGCCAGGGGAAGGGGTGCACGATCCGGAGGAGCCGCAGGTCCCACGCGCCATTGCGGGTGTGGATGGCCCGGCCCATCACCACCCCCTGGATGGGCAGCCCCCCGTCCAGGAGCGCTTCGGCGAACTCATACGCCTCGTCGCCCCGATCCAGGAAGGCCGCTTCGAGCCGAGCCAGCTCCCAGGCGAAGGATCCGGAGGTGGGCACCCGCTGGTGCACCCGGAGTCGGACGATGGCGTTCCGCACCGCGTCCGGGCGAGCCCCGGCCGGCAACGGGCCGGGTGCCAGATCCGGGGGGAGAACCGGGGCGTCGAGCCGCTCCCCCGCCAGCGCCCCGTAGAAGGAGAGGGGGTTCTCCCGATGGGTCAGGTAGAGGAACTCCCGAGACCGATCCCGGTCCCCCAATCGGTCGTGGGCCAGCGCCGCCCAGTACGCCGCTTGCTGCCGGGTGGCGCTCCGGCGGGCGGCCGCCGCGTAGGCCTCGAAGTGCCGGGCCGCCTGGTCGTACCGGCCCGCCAGGTAGTGTGTTGTACCGTGCCGTACCGCCACCAACTCCCCGGCCGGGGTCGCAACGCCAGCCTGAAGGAGATCGGCCACCGCCGGCGCCCGACTCGCCGCGCCGTCGCTTCCGCCCAACTGACCGAGGATGGCCAGCATCCCTTCCTCACCGAGCCCCGGCCCGTTCTCCGGATCCCGCTCCACCAGTGCCAGGAAGTGCTCCCGGGCCTCTCCGTTCCGGTTCCGGGCCAGCGCCGCTCGACCCTTCCAGAAGAGAGCCTGGGCAGAGGCCGCCGCCGTCTCCGGGCCGGGGGTGAGGGCCAGCGGGGTGAGGACGGCTGTGGCCTCGTCGTGACGACCGAGCTCCACCAGGGTTCGGCCCAGCGCCAGGCGGAGACGAACCGGCCCTTCCTCCCCCAGCGGCGCCCCCTCGGTGT
>SKJY01000267.1 GCA_007121775.1 Gemmatimonadota bacterium | reverse complement strand
GACGGTCGGATCTGGTCCGTCCGGACCGGCCGCACCGGGGTTGGGGGGCGGGTGACAGTGCTCTCGGAGATCACCCGTCGGGTCCAGACCGAGGAGCACGTCCGGCGAGCGCAGAAGATGGAGGCGCTGGGAAAGCTGACGGGGGGGCTTGCCCACGACTTCAACAATTACCTCAGCGTGATCTACGGGTACCTGGAACTGCTGAAGCTGGAACCGGATCTGTCTGAAGATGCCCTCCAGTTCATCGAGGCCGCGCTGGACGGCGCCTCCCGGGGAGCGGCTCTCACCAGGAGCCTCCTCTCCTTCGCCAGACGCCAGCCGCTGGATCCCAGGCCCACCGATGCTGCCGCAGCCGTGCGGGAGACCCTCACCCTGATCCGGCGAACCCTGGGTGAAGATATCGAGATCTCCCTGCAGGATGAGGATGATCTTCCGAGGATCCACGTGGACCCTGAGCAACTCAGCTCCAGTCTGCTCAATCTCGCGAACAACGCCAGAGACGCCATGCCCGGCGGTGGCACCCTGGACGTGACGGTCCGAGAAGTGCTCCTCGATGAGCAGCACGCTCTCCTGTATCCTGGGAGCTCATCCGGCCGCTTTGTCCTCATTCAACTGACCGACTCCGGTTGTGGAATGACTCCGGAAGAGCGGGCCCGGGTTCTTGAGCCCTTCTACACCACCAAGGGACCTGGACGCGGGACCGGTCTGGGGCTGAGCATGGTCTACGGTTTCGTCACCCAGTCCGGGGGCCACCTGTCCATCCTCAGTCAGCCGGGAAGGGGGACCACCGTCCGCATGTATCTCCCCCCGGCACCACTGGACGACGGGAAAGGGGAGGAAGGAGGAGGGGAGATGGGCGAAGCCCGGGGCGGGAGCGAAACCATCCTCCTGGTAGAAGACAACGAGGAGGTCCGGCGGGGCGTGGCCCTTCAGCTCCGTAGCCTGGGATACACCGTCGTTCAGGCCGCCCGGGCCGAGGAGGCAATGGAGCTGCTGGAGCGGGAAGGAGAGAGGATCGACCTGCTCTTCACCGATATCGTCATGCCTGGAGCCATGGACGGTCCGGTCCTGGCCAGGGCGGCCACCGCCCTCTTCCCGAACCTCCGCGTCCTGTTTACCTCCGGGTTTGCCGGGGATCTCCTCGGTCAGGCGGCCGGCGGGGTCCGTATCCGGACACTGCTGAGCAAGCCGTACCGGATCGACGATCTGGCCCGGGCTGTGCGAGGGGTGCTGGATCGGTAGCTGCACCTCCACGTCACCTCAAGGGATTTCCGGAGCCGTCCGTGGGGTGCGGGTCGCCCGCGTTGACGCGGACAGGCACCCCTCCAGCCGTTCCAGGCTTTGGGGATGCACACGTGGTACTCCCTCCCACGCCCCATACGCCGGGCTCATGATGAAACCGGGCTTCTCCACATGCGGCAGACCCAGGGCGTGGCCCATCTCATGGGCCAGGATGCGAAGGATCTCCCCGGCATCGCCGGAACGAAAGACGCGGATTTCCCGGCGAACCAACTCCTCCTCCTGGGGCCCACGAACGGTCAACGTCCGATAGGCTCCTGCCTCCATCAGCTCCCGGGCCTCTCGGGGAGAGAGCTGGAAGCGAGGAGCCAGGTCGCCCAACTGCCAGGGGATGGGGATATCCGGGCAGCCGGGCACAGGGTTCCCCGGGGGAACGGTCTCCACCGCCGTCCTGGGTTTGGGGGACGACTCCAGCACGCCTGAACCGGCTTCGTGCTCCGGTGTGGGCAGCGTCGCGGGTGACTGCCCCGCTCGTGTGGCGAGGGCCAGGAGCACCAGCAGGAGGGCGGCCGCCAGCGCTGCCCCCAAGTACGGGCGCACATAGGACATGAGCGGATCGTTTCGTCCCGGGGAGAAGAGATATGGGAGGCGACCTCGACGGTACTGGGCACCCCCTACGCGAGTAGTCTTGCGCTCCACGTACGCTCGTGCAAGTAAGTTGCATTGCTTGCTTTCGTTGTGTAGCCTCAGACACAGCCTTGTCCCAGGATTCTTCCGTCCGGGTTCTACCGGTTCCCGGAGCGACTCACTGACTCGGTTGGATCGCCGACCCATCAACCCCATGGCACCTTCCCCGGACAGCAGACAGCGGCTCCCATCCGACGACCTGGACAGTGCCCATTCACTTCAGGCACCTCGGGATGTGAGACCGGTACGCAGTCCTTGGGGGCGTAAACCGACGGCCAATGAACGCCTCCGCCTCGAGGCTCCACAGCGCCTCAATCGGGCGTTGATCCTGGCTGCGGCTCTCCACGGATCCCTCTTTCTCCTCTCGCCGGATTGGACCCGATCCGCCTTGACGTCCCACTGGGGTACGTCTGTGTCGGCACTGCAGGTGGTCGCCATGGACCTTGGGGACGGTGGCCCAGACCTGGGAATGGATCTCCATGCAATGGATGGGGCTCCGGAAGGGACGGGGTCCATTCTGCTTACACCGCTCCCGGAGGATGGTGGTGAGAGGGAGGCAGCCGGGGATGAGGTGGCGAGCCCCCCAGGCGAGTGGGGGGGCGGTGCGGATGGGCCTGCTGGAGGGGGTGGCGTGGGCTCCGGGGTGGCCGGAGGCTCAGGAGGGGTGGGCTCGGGTGTAGCGGAGGGCCGCCTGGGACGACTGGGCGCGCTTCGTCCCGAACTCAGGGTGCCGACCGCGGTGGAGAGGGACCCGGAGTCACCGGACGAAGGATCGGAAGGGGAGGTTCTGGATGCAGGTGGAGGCGGGGGGGCGGGGGAAGAGGGGGAGGTCCGAGATCGGCGCCTCCGGGCGGAGTTGACGGACCGCCTGGACGACCGCCTGACCCGGGAGGAGATCCTGGATCTGGAGCGCCTCTCGGCTCTCCGGCCTGAGCTTGCCCTGACCTCCCCCTCCAGTTGGATCCTGGTCCGGAATCCGGGGGAGGTGGGGGCATTCCTGGAACGTCGGTTCGGTAGACCGGGGGACTCCCAGCGGCCCCGGGGGACGCTGAGTGTCGCCATCTGGATCGACGAGCGCGGATCGGTGGAGTGGGCCGAGATCAATCGCTCCAGCGGTGACCCCGAGTTGGACGGAGCGGCTCTGGAGCTCTTTGAGCGGGTCGTCTCGTTCAGTCCGGCCCGTGAGGACGGATTTCGGGTCCCCACTGCCGTCATCTTCTGGCTCTCGTTCTGGTAAGCTGTCTATGCCGAATCGTCCAGCCGTTACGGAACCGTCCGCCGGATTCCGGTCACCTGCCTCCGGTCATTCCCGCGCCAACCCGGTGGGAAGCGGCCCCTGGAGGACATTCGGGCGCCTCTGGCTTCCCCTGCTGCTCATGGCGGTGCTCACCATGGGATGCAGCAGTGGCGGGGCAAGTGCTCCGCCGGGTCCCGTGGTCTCTCCCACCGGGGTGGTATACCCACCGGGTACGCCCCCCGTGCAAACCCGCTTCTCCCAGACCGCCACCCTCTACCTCAGGGCGGACGATCCGGATCGGGCCCTGGAGCAGGCCCTTGCCGGTATCGACCAGGACCCGACCAATCCGATCCACCACTTCCTGGCGGGAGTGGCGGCGACCCGGGTGGGGCTCTACCCGGAGGCCGACAGTCACTTCAGGGCGGCAGAACAGCTCTATCCGGCCTACGCCATGGAGATCGAGCCGGAACGAGAGGCTGCTTGGGCCGAAGCCTTCAACCGGGGGGCGGAGGCGTATTCCGAGGGGCGGGTGTCGGAGGCGCGGCGGGCGTGGGAGGGCGCTGTGGTCATCCACGACCTGCGCCCGGAAGCGCACCGCAACCTGGCCATGCTTCTCACACTGGGGGGGGAGGTGCGGGCCGCGGTGGACCTCTACTACAGGGCGCTGGAGGGGCTGGCTAGTGAGCCGGTGACCCGGGTCCTGACGGTGGAGGAGGAGGTGCGTCGGGCAACCGAGAGGGACGAGGTGAAGGATGCACTGATCGAACTCCTCCTTATCGCCGGCGACTACGCCGATGCCGAGCCCCTGCTGCTGAGACGGCTAGCCCGGGCACCGGCCGGAGAACACCCGGCGCTACGCCAGAACCTGGCCATGGCGCTGGAGGGGCTGGGTCGGGATCGGGAGGCGGCCGAGATCTACGAATCGCTTCTGGGTCGGGATGGGTTGGAGGAGGCACAACTCTTCAATCTGGGGATCCGCCTCTTTCGAACCGGCAGCCCCGAACGGGCCGGTGAAGCCTTCGGGATCCTGGTGCGGCGTCGCCCATACTCCCGGGATCTCTGGTTCAACTACCTGAACGCCCTCTTCGCCTCGGAGGCGTGGGATGCACTGGTGGCAGTGGAAGACGAGGCACTCTCAGTAGATCCCCTGAATGAGACGGTCCACCTCATCCTGGCACGAGCTCACCTGGAGCGTGGCGATGAGGCGGCAGCCCTGGCCGGGCTCGACGCAGCGGATTCCCTCCCTGTGTTCCTGGACGGGTTGACTCTGCGACAGGTGGCTGGAGGGGTGCGGGTCGAAGGTCGGATGATCGGAAATGCCGCTGTGCCTGGTGACACGGTGACCCTCCGCTTCGATTTTCATGGTCCCACCGGGCCGGTGGCGGAGCGGGAGGTGCACCTGTCTGCTCCAGCCGCCCAGCAGACCCAGGGGTTCGAGGTGGAGGTGGAAGGGACTCCGGACGCATTCCGGTACCGGCTCCTCAGGCCCCGAACACCGCCCGGGCCCGCTCGGCGGCGGTGGCGTAGAGGTCGGGGATGGCAGCATCCCGGAAGCCGATGGCCAGCGCGATCTGTTCCGCCTCGTCCCAGCGTCCCCGCTCGTAGGCCCGGATGTAGTGGAGGAGGTCGGTGATGGGGCCCGCCCGGTCCAGGAGAGCCGCCTCCACCTCCCGGGGTAGCGTGACGGACTGTACAGCTTGCTCCATGGGAAGGCCGGTGAGGGTGTCAAGACTCGACAGAAGCCCACCGAGAAAGGCGTCGTAGCTGCGGATCGGGGGCGCCGCCTCGGTGGCCAGACTCTCCATGAAGTGGGCTCGCAGGAGCGACGTGCGCACCAACTCCGCCGGTTGCCTCTTCCCGAGCTGAACCATGGTGGCCATGATGGCCCAACGGCGAACAGTGGTCTCTCCCAGGATCTGTAGGGCGTGTCCGATGGTCTCAACCCGATGCCGCCAGCCGAAGGCGGCGGAGTTCAGGTAGCGGAGGAGGGTCGTGGAGAGCGCGGCGTCCTGCTCGATGATGGCTTCCATTCGCCTGAAGTCCATCTCGGGGTCGGCGATGGCCCGGATAAGCTGCAGACGCGTAGTCGCGTGTCCCTCGAGGCGCCGGCCCGCGACAATCTGTGGCTTACAGAAGTAGAAGCCCTGGAACCAGCGGAAGCCCAACTCCATCATCTCCTTCCACCCCTCCCGCTCTTCCACCCGCTCCGCCAGGAACGGTCTCCGGCTCTCCCGGCCCCACCGGGCCCGCTCTTCGAGTTGCGGACCTTCCAGCCCCAGAACGTCCAGCTTCACCAGATCCACCAGGGGAATGAGGGGGCGGCGGTCGTCTGTACCCTCCCAATCATCCAGGGCGAGGCGATAGCCCAGGGCCCTGAGTTCCCGACATCCTTCCACGACCTCGGGATCCGGCTCCACCGTCTCCAAGATCTCCAGGACGACCCGGTCAGGGGGCAGGAGCCGCACCGTCTCTCCGAGGAGCACATCCCGGGTCACATTGATGAAGGCCAGACTGTCCCCTACCAGGGAGTCAAGCCCGAAGCCGATGAGGCCCGCTCCGATGGTTTCTTCTGCGGCCCGGTCCGGATCGGTGGCGTTGAAGACATTCTCGAAACTGGACCGAAAGAGGAGCTCGTAGCCGTAGAGGCGGCCACTCCGGTCCAGGATGGGCTGTCGGGCCACGAAAAGGTTCGGGGCATCCGACGGCGAGGGCTCATCGCTCACGGGACGTCACCTTCTTCGGAACAGGGTCGTCGGTGGGGTCGGGGCGAGGCGGATGCTCTTTCCCCAATTCCCGAGGACACATCCTGAGTTTCGGCACCTGGCCCGGAGAGATGCAGTCCCCCGTCGCTCTTCCGGGACAGGGCTGACTCGGGGGCCCACGGGTGATCCCTACCGGAGGGCGTCATGTCCGACTCATGGCCCCGCCCGGCGGGCCCGGCGGACCCACATCCGGGTACGGTGTGCGGAAGCGCCAGATGATGGCGAAGGAAACCAGAAGAAGCCCTACCCCTGCCAGGCTCCACTCCCACCCCACTCCCTCCGCGAACCACTGGGAGTCTACCCCCGGGAGAGCGTCCCGACCGGCCAGCACGGCGAGGGCGTTGTTCAACACATGCCAGACCATGGCGGGGAAGATGGATCCGGTCAGGAGGGTGACGGCCGTCAGGATGACGCCCAGCACCGCCGTGGTTGGGATCCGGAAGAGGGAGAAATGGAACATCCCGAAGATGATCCCCACCACCAATGCCAGCGCCACCGGCGTCAGGCGTCGACGAAGTCCGTGGAGGATGACCCCTCGGAAGGTGAGTTCCTCGGCGATCCCCGGCACCAGGGCAATCACGATCAGGAGGTGCCAGAGGGGGATCTCCTCAGGCATGAGTGCTTGGCCCAGGCTTTCCAGCATCTCTGTGGGCACCGGGATCACCGTATCCACCAGTTGGAAGACGCCGAGGACGGTGAGGATCCCTGCCGGCACGCCCAGAAGCACCCCGATCCACACCCCCGGGTGGGGCATGCGGAGGGCCAGCGCCTCCCGCACCGGGAGCCGGAACCGGAGAATGGCCGCCAGGGGGAAGAGGGTGAAGAGCAGCCCCACGCTCACCAGGGATACGAGTCGGATGTCGGTGAAGGGAAGATTGAAGTTCACCAGGATCTTCACTGCCCAGAGTACCAGGATCCACACCACGACCCTGCGTCGGAACAGCCCCTCTCCTCCCGTGTGCTCCTCCACGGATCTCTCGCCCAAGATCAGATTCTCGTCTTCCAGAGCCAGGACACTGCGACGGGTGACCCAGGCGGCAGCGAGTGCGGTGACGATCCAGGCGCCCAGGATCCAACCGGGCTGCACGTCGCCCATCATCACGTCCCTGACCGCCACCCCCAGGTTGGCGATGGGGATGAGGATGATGGCTGATTGAAGGGAGATCCCCGGGAGAAGGGGCGCCAGCGAGGGAATGATGAGGCCCAGGAGGACCGGGGTCAGGTAGAGTTGGGCCTCCTTGTAGCTCCGGGCGTAGGCGGAGGTGAGAAGCAGAATTCCCGAGACCAGGGCCACGGCAGGCAGATAGAGGACCAGGAGAAGAAGAGCCGCCTCCGTGGGCACCCGCACCGCGAAGGCCCCACCGATATCCACAATCCCGAGCCCCAGGAAGAACCAGAGGTTCAGCACCTGCACCAGGGCGATACCGAATGCGACGGCCATGATGGCCAGAAGCTTTCCTGAGATGATCTCCTGGCGGCGAGCCGCGGCGGTGAGCAGTGTGTTCAGGGTACCCCGTTCCTTCTCGCCCGCCAGCGTATCGGTGGCCAGGGCCGATCCGCCCAGCGCCATGAGCCCCAGGAGAATGAGTGTCAGGAAGCGGCCCAGGAGCGCCCCCTCCATGGCCTCGGGGCCGGCCACATTCACCGCTTCCACCACCAGGATGTTCTCGGGAGGCGCCGGCAGGCCCGCCGCCAGGAGGATGGAATCCCGCCGAGCCTCCCGGGTGTCCAAAAGACGGGTCCGGAGCGCCTGAGCCCCCTCCCTGGAAGCTGTCCGGTTGGAGTGGAAGTGGAGGCGCATCCGCGGCGCCCCCTCCAGCTCCGGGGGCGGGTCGGTGGCACCGGGCTCGATGGAGCCGTCCCGAACACCCTGTCTCCACCCCTCTGCGTCCATCCCCTCCAGGATCACATCGATGCGCCCCGACGCCAGAGCCTCCCACGGATCTTCCACCGAAACCAATTGGAAGCGGGAATCCAGAGACTCACCGCTGTTCGGGGCTTGGGTGTTCAGGAGGGAGCGTGCCAGGTCGGCCCGCTCACCCTCCACGGCCAACCGGAAGGTCAGCGCCTCGGCAGCCCGGGTCTCCCGCTCCTCCACCCAGTTGCCGGCGATGAGGATGGCGGGGATCAGCACGATGGGCAGAACCACCGAGATGAGCAGAGTCCGGGGGTCCCGGAGGAGGGACTGGATCTCGAGCCAGAAGACGGCCCGGATGGGGACGGTCAGCCTCATGGCCCGGTCTCACCGGGGCGCTCCGCCTCGCCCTGGGCCTCGGACGGTTCACGGGTCCGGGCGAAGTGGACGAAGATCTCTTCCAGGTAGTGGTGGCCGGTGGTGTCCCGGAGTTCCTGGAGTGTGCCGACGGCCAGGATCCGTCCGTGGTGGATGATGGCGATGCGGTCGCAGAGTTGCTCCGCCTCACTCATGATGTGGGTCGAAAAGAGGATCGCCTTGCCCCGATCCCGAAGCCGTTCGATGATCCGGCGGAGCTCGATGGCGTTCAGCACATCCAACGCCACCGTCGGTTCATCGAAGATGAGGACCGGTGGGTCGTGGGCTACCGTTCGGGCGATGGATACCTTCTGCTTCATCCCGCTGGAGAGCTTCTCCACCCGACTGTCGGCAAAGTCCCGGATCCCGAAGGACTCGATGAGTTCCTCCACCCGGTCTTCCACCTTCCCACGGGGATATCGGTTCACCCGGCAGAAGAAGCGGAGGGTCTCGCGGGCCGTGATCTTGGGGTACAGGGCCGTACTGGCCGAATAGAACCCCAGGTTCTCCCGGACCTGCTCCGGGGCGTTTCGAACCTCATGCCCTACGATCCATGCCTCACCCGAGGTGGGTCGGAGGATGGTGGAGAGCATGCGGAGGGTGGTGGTCTTCCCGGCACCGTTGGCGCCCAGGAGCCCGAGGATCTCGCCACCATTGCAGATGAGGTCGACTCCGTCCACCGCTCGGACTTCGCCCCGGCTCTCCTCGTAGAAGACCTTGGTCAGGTCTCGCGTCCGTACCAGTGGTTCGCTCATGCCTCGGTCCTCCGCCCGCGAAGGGTGCGTGTGATGAAGCCCCAGAACCCGCCAGTGCCCGTCCCCAGAAGCACCTCCTCCCGCCGCATGACGAACTGGGCCAGGGCCACTGCCGCCACCACCGAGACCGCCATGGAGATGAGGGTGATGAGCCCGGCCAGGAAGGGGATGTCCCCCAGAATGGCACCCCGGAGGAGGAGGGCCACATTCACCACCGGGACTGCGGCAAGCCCGGTGGTGAACTCAAGGTTCGGAGACTGGAGGAAGAGAGCAGGCAGGAGGATCACCACGTAGAATGGGGTGATCATGGACTGGCCTTCCTTGAAGTTTCGGGCGAAGACGGCGAAGACCAGCATCCCCGCCGCCACGAAGAGCCCAAGCAGGGCGGTCCCCGCCACGATCACGGGGATGGCCGAAAAGGGGATTCCGCCCTGGACCAACTCTTCTCCCATCCCGTTTCCGGCGCCGGCGAGGATCCACCTGAGGGATATGGCAAGCGCCGCCAGGTTCAGGAGTCCGCCCACGGCTCCGAAGGTGGCCACGTAGAGGTACTTGGCGGTGGCGATGGCACTCCGTGGGGCCGACACCGTCATGAGGGTCTCCCAGGTGTTTCGTTCCCTCTCCCCGGCGGTGGCGTCGATGGCCGGGTAGAAGGCCGCCAGCGCCACCATGATGAGGGTGAGAAGGGGTACAAGAAGAGCCAGGATGAATCGGGTGATGTCTTCGGAGGTCGCCTGGTCTTCCATGACCACCGCGTAGTCGCCCCACACTGCATCGGCGACCCCCAGTTCACTGCGCCACTCAGCGATCCATCGGTTCCGGTGCTCGTCGGTGAGGGCCTCGATACGGTCGAGAGCCGACCGGCTGCCTTCCCGCACACCGGTGAATAGGACACGCACCTGGGCATTGCCCTCCATGGCCGCCCCGGCCTGGTCAGGTGGGGTCAGCTCCATCCACGCCTCCATGCGACCCCGGGCGATCTCCGTGGCGGCGGCCCCATCGGGACCCTCCCACGGGACGACCTGGATCCGACGGTCCGCGGCCAGGGAATCCACGAGCGGTTGATGGAGCTCGGGGACAGGAGCGACTCCGACCCGCGTCGTCACCGCCTCGGCCTGCCCCTGGAGGAAGGAGACGGCTGAGAACCCCACCCAGAGGAGTGTGGGGTACATGATGAGGGGGACGAGGATGCTGGCGATCACAATGCTCCGTTCCCGGAGCGCCGAGCGGATCTCGTGCCGGTAGAGGGTCCAGATCTGTCCCGGGTCCATGTCATCTCCCGGGGTGGGTGGCCCCGTTGACGGGTAAAGGGAGCGTCGGCACCATGTGCTGAGTCCTCCGCGGCAGGGCCCAGCCTCCGCTGCGGCAACGCAAGGTGCACGGGGGGAGAGCCCCCTGTCCAGTCGATACGAACCAACAGCTCGGGAGATTCAGATCATGAGCGGACAGACCAGAGTGCTCTTCGATTCAGAGGAGCGGATGGAGCGGAGTGAGGTAGCCCGGATGTTCCGGGAGTTGGCGGACCGGGTGGAGGCTGGAGAGGTGGAGCTTCGCAGGGGGGAGCAGTCGGTGACCGCCACCATCCCGCCTTCCGTGGTGCTGGAGGTCAAGCTGGAAGAGAAGGAGCGCCCGGGAAGGCCTGCGAAGCACACCCTGGAACTGGAGATCGAGTGGGTGGAGGGGGATGAGGGGCGGGGAGGGTTGTCGCTGGGGTGACGTGTGCCCGTCCCCGCCCCCAGCAGGATGTCCGGCCTCAGAACTCCGACAGCCGCCGCCGTCCTTCCGCATCGGCTGTCCGGAGTGCTGCCAGGACGGCCCGCGGAGTGATGGGCATGGGCTCGTTGTGGATGGTTTCATCGTCGGCGCAGGCCCGCTCCGCAACCCGCATGAGATCTTCGTCGGAGACCCCGTCGAGCCCGATCTCGGACAGGGTGGTGGGGAGTCCCACTTCCTCACAGAAACCGTAGACCTCTTCCAGGAGGTCTCGGTCCTTGTCGGTGAGGAAGAGGGAGGCCAGTACCCCGATGGTGACCTTCTCCCCGTGCCAGGCGCCGTGGGTGGCCTCGAGCACGGTGAGGCCGTTGTGGATGGCGTGGGCGGCGCCGAGCCCGCCACTCTCGAAGCCCAGCCCGCTCAGAAGTGTGTTGGCCTCCACCACCCGTTCCAGCGCAGGAGTGACAACGCCCTCCTCGCAGGAGACCACGGCGGCAGATCCGTACTCCAGGATGGTCTCGTAGCATAGCCTGGCCAGAGCGAAGGCGGTGACGGAGCCCCGGTCGCCGGAGAGGTTCGGAGCCCAGCTCTGGCGGCAGGCGTCCGCCTCGAACCATGTGGCCAGGGCGTCCCCGATGCCGGCCACCAGGAAGCGCACCGGCGCTTGGGCGATGATCCCCGTATCCACCACGACCAGGTCGGGATTTCGGGGCAGGATGAGGTAGCGATCCATCTCCCCTTCCGGTGTGTAGATCACCGAGAGGGCCGAGCACGGCGCATCGGTGGATGCGATGGTGGGGACGATGGCCACCGGAATCTCCAACTCGTGGGCCACCGCCTTGGCCGTGTCCAGCGTCTTTCCGCCTCCGAAACCGACCACCACCTGGGTGCCCTGGTCCCGGGCCACGTCCACCAGACGCTCGATCTCCGGGTCCGAGCACTCGCCACCAAATGCCTCCACGTGGAATTCCACCCCGTGATCTCCCTGCAGGTCGATCTTGTCCAGGAGGTTTTCCCTGGCGAAGGGGTCTGCCAGAAGAAGGGCCCGGCGTCCGAGCCGGGAAAGCTCGTCACCCAGGCGGGATACGGCGCCGTCGCCCTGGACATATCGGCTGGGGAATAGAGTCGTCTGTATCATGATATGGAATCCTCGTGTCTTCCGGAGGGATCTGGTTCTCGGCGAGTCCCTGCTCCAGGAAGGGCTCACATGGCCCGGGTCATCCCTTGAAACAGTGGAAGGATAAGGGGGGAGGCTGGCCTCCGGACCATACCTTGCCCCATCTTCCAGAAGGCGTGGGCATCCGGGAGGGCCCCGGTTCGCCCGCCACGGAAGCGGTCCGCTCGGGACCAGGCTTCCGTACCTGAAACGACAAGGAAAAGATGGCAAAGGTCAAGGATCTGATGAAGACGGAGGTGGCGACGGTATCGCCTGAGACCTCCGTGGCCGACTTGATTGACCTCCTGGATCGCGCAGGGATCACCGGCGCTCCGGTGGTGGATGCGGATGAGGCGCTGGTGGGGATCGTCTCGATCCGGGATGTACTGCACCTGGCCCGTGAGATGGGCGAGGTCCCGGAGGCCATGCGGTGGGGTATGGCCCGGAGCGCGCCGCCCCAGGAGAGCGGGTTTCTGGATCCGCCGGTGGAGGGTGAGTTCTTTGCCTACTACGTGACCCCCGGTGGGGGGTTCGTGGATGTCCGTTCCCGGATCCAGGAGGTCCCCGACAAGCTCTTCGATGGGTACAAGGTCTCGGACATCATGAGCACGGACCCGGTCATGATCCCCCCGGAGGCCGAGATCCAGGACCTGGCCCGGCTGCTCCGAGAGCGGAAGATCCATCGGGTTCTCGTGGTGGACAATGGACATCTGGTCGGGATCGTGACCACCAGCGACATCCTGGATCACCTGGCCAACTCCTGAATGCGCACGTGGTGGGGTCTGGTCCGATCCCTGGTTATTTACTGGCGGCCAGGGCGGCAGGGAGCGCTCCGACGCTGGTATGCCCAGTTCGTGGAGCCAGGTGATCTGGTTTTCGATGTAGGGGCCCATCTGGGAGATCGGACGGCGGCCTTCTCGGCGCTGGGCGCCCGGGTGGTGGCGCTGGAGCCCAACCCAACCCTCCTCCCCTGGCTCCGACGTCTGGTGGGGCGGCGGCCGGGAGTGGTCATCGTGCCCAGGGCGGCAGGGCCCAGCGCCGGATCAGCGTCTCTGGCAGTGAGCCCCGCCAACCCCACCGTTTCGACGCTGGATCGCGGGTGGGCTGAGCAGATCCCCCAGGCGAACCCGGGATTTCGCGGGGTTCGCTGGGACCAGGAGGTGGAGGTTCCGGTCACGACCCTGGATGATCTCATCCGGGAACATGGCGAGCCCCGGTTCTGCAAGGTGGATGTGGAGGGGTTCGAGGCTCAGGTCCTGGCCGGGCTCACCCGCCCGCTGGAGGCCCTCTCGGTGGAGTTCGTCGCCGGATCGCTGGAGGTGGCCGTGGCCTGCGTGCAGCACCTGGAAACGCTGGGCTCCTACCAGTTCAACGCCGTAGCCGGAGAGGGGCGCCGCTTCATCTTCCGGGAGTGGCAGTCGGCGTCGGAGGTCGTGCACTGGCTCCAGGGGGGCGCCGACGCCAACTCGTCCGGCGACCTGTACGCACGGCGCATGGGGGGGACGGGATGAAGGCACAGGGTCCGCGGGTCTGGGGAGAGCTCACCTCCCCGGAGGCGGCGGAGTTGGTGGCCTCCGACCCCGTCTTCCTCTGGACTGTTTCGGCCACGGAGCAGCATGGGCCCCACCTTCCCCTTGCCACCGATGCCCTCATCGGGGCGGGGCTGGCGGCGGAGGCCGAGCGCCGACTCCCCCCCGACTTCCCCCTGGTGTGCCTGCCGCCCCTCGAGGTGGGGAGCAGTCTGGAGCACGAGGGGTTCCCCGGGACCCTGAGCGTCCCGGCCGATCTCCTGGCGGCGTGGGTCGTCCGGGTGGGGCAGGGAGTGGCCGCTGCCGGCGGGCGGCGTCTCGTCATCCTCAACTCCCATGGTGGGAACCGGTACGTCCTGGAGGGTGCTGCCCTCCGCCTCCGGGCCGAAGCCGGGCTCCTGGTCATCCCGCTGCACTACCCCCGTCTTGGTCGCCCGCCCTCTGTGGATCTTCCCGAGGAGGAGTGGCGCTACGGCCTCCACGGGGGAGCGGTGGAAACCGCCCTCATGCTCCACCTTCGCCCGGACCTGGTCCGGACGGAGCTGATCCCCTCGGGGGCAACGCTGGCACGGGAGTTGGACGACCTCCTGGAGGTGGTCTCGGCGGAGGGGGCGGCGGGATTCGCCTGGCTCGCCGCCGATCTGAATCCGGTGGGGGTCACCGGAGAGGCGGCCCTGGCCGATCCGGATATGGGTCGTCGTCTCCTGGAGTTCTGGGGAGAGGGCGTGGCGACGGTGATCCGGGATGCCCGGGCCTTTCCCCTGGAGCGGCTTCAGGGGAGACGGGGCGTTGACCGGGTGGGGATGAACCACCTCCCCCACCACTCTCCCATCCTCGCTTCCCCTGACCCTGACCCTGGCCCTGGCCCGGTTGGCGACCCCTACGCCGATCCGCACACCGACACCTCCGCCCCGGATCTCTCCGACCTCTTCGCTCCCCTCATGGATCGGGAGCGGGTTGTGGTGGGGCAGCTGGGCCAGGGGCTGGACGGGCGCATTGCCACCGAAGAGGGACACTCCCACTACGTAACGGGCCAGGAGGATCTGGTCCGCCTCCACAGGCTCCGGGCGTTGGTGGATGCCGTGGTGGTGGGGGCGGGAACGGCGCTGGCCGATGACCCGCGCCTCACCGTGCGTCGGGTCTCCGGTCCGAATCCGGTCCGGGTGGTGCTGGATCCCAGAGGCCGGCTCCCAGAGTCCCTCCGGATCTTCCGGGACGGCGCGGCGCCAACCCTCCACCTGGTGGGTGAAGAAAGCGCGGACGGGGGCGGCGGGGTGGAAACGACGGCAGGAGCGGAAAGGGCCGCACCGGTGGGTGGGGAAGGGGAGGCGGGACCCCATTCTCCAGAAGCGCCGGGAGTGGAACGGATCCTCCTCCCCGTGGGCGACGATGGTCGCTTTGAACCCCACGCGGTCATCGACCTCCTGGCCTCCCGAGGTCTCACCCGGGTCCTGGTGGAGGGGGGCGGACTCACCGTCTCCCACTTCCTGGAGGCGGGGGCGCTGGATCGGCTCCACATCACCGTGGCTCCCCTCCTCATGGGTTCAGGGCGTCCAGGCCTGACACTCCCACCCATCCGCCGCATGGACGGGGCGCTCCGGCCCCCAACCCGGCGTTTCCAGCTTGGCGGCGACGTCCTCTTCGATCTGGATCTCAGGAGCGGCGGCGACTCCGAATCCCTTCCCGATCCCCACGACTGAGAGGACCCCAGACCAGGACCATGGCACCGGGGAGAGCCGCCAGGAACACCAGGAGCCCGTACGCCACCGAGATGGCCACCCCTTCGGAGGCGCTCAGCCCCACGGCGGCCCATACCAGGGCGGCGGCGCCCTCCCGCACACCCCACCCCGCCACCGT
>SKJY01000300.1 GCA_007121775.1 Gemmatimonadota bacterium | reverse complement strand
CGGTCCGGAGGGTAGCCATATCCGTATGGAGTACGACTTGGTAGCGCTCGGGGCGGGTGCCGGAGAGGGGGGCTGTGTGCTTTTGGGATGCCAAGGAGCCTTCGCCGCAGCCGCACCGCCCACGGGTGGTGTCTGGGTGGTCGGGGGCATCCGAGGAAGCGGCGGACTCCGCCGCTGCGGAGGTTGCGGTCTGGTCGCAGCTTTCCGCGGGAACGTTTTCGGCGCAGGCCGTCACGCTCCGGGGGCCATCCGTGGTGCCCCGCTCGGACGCCTCCCCCTCATCCGCGTCCTCGTCATCCTCCGCACCGCCATCCACAAGTCCACCAAACCCCACCCGCAGCGCCTGCTCCACCAGAAGCCCCATGCCGTCCGCCCGCCGCTGCCGCGGTGTGATCTCCCGAATCGCCGGCCCCATGGCCGCACCCTCCGGCGCCCAGTCCCGCTCCGAGCGGAAGAGGGCATCTCCCGCCGCCTCCAGCGCCCGCATGAGGAGCGCCCCCACCTCCGGGTCCAGCCGGCCCCGGACCAAGTACATCCCATCCTCATCGGGAGAGACGGAGAAGAACCGGCTCCGGTGCCGCTCCCGCTCCAGGTCGATCTCGTCCTTCCGGCAGAGCTTCTTCCACCCCCGCACCATTGTTTCCAGCTGTGCTGCGGTGCACTGGCGAGCGAACTCGACGAGCTTCTCTTCCTCCTCGGGGGTGGCCAGGTCATCGGCCACCCGGCTCAGCGCCCGGACCTTGGAGAAGGAGAGTTCGCCACGGGACATGGCCTCCGAGGTGAGGGGGAGTTGCTCCAGCGCCCGGGCCGCCCGCACCCGTTCCCTTGCCGGGCCCAGGGAAATCCCGGTGCGGAAGGCGAGCCAGTGGGCGCAGCTCCGGTGACCGGCGGGCTTCCATCCACCGCGACGATCGAACTCGGCCACCATGACCAGGAGCCGGTGGTTCCCGGCGTGGAGGTGGGCCGACAGGGTGACGATGGACTCACCCAGGGTTTCCGTGTCCTGGGAATCGGAGTCGCCGAAGATGGTGTCCAGGTCGGAGGTGGGCGACAGCTCGGGGCGAGGATCAGGCGTGGGGTCGGTGTCCGGGTCGGGCGTGGGGTTGATGCTGAGGCCGGAGGCAGAGTCCGGTCTGACATCGCTGGAGGGATCGGCCCCCAAGTCCACCTTGAAGTCCGGAGACTGGAGGATGGGATCCAGGCCAAGCGCCTCCGCAGATGCACGCTTCGACCCGGATCGCTTCACCCTCCCGTGCTCGACCTCCCTTTCCCGCACCTGCGGACCCACCTTGCCCTCCCCCCATCCACCACCACCAAACCCCTCCGCAACCCGAACCATGAAACCCCCTATCTGATTGTTTCACAAGCACCTATGAAATCTAATCAGGGGGTTCGGCGACCTCGCAGGAGGCCCCAGGATCGACGAGGGCTGGGGTACGCCAAACCCGATGGGTCATGGGCATCGGGAGGGCAGTCCAGCGCCTAGGAAACCGGCTTCTCAAGCGCCCGGAGGCCACCTCCCGCAGGGCCCCCACTTCGAAGCCGAAAATCCGTCCATAGCTGGATGGGACAGGTTCAATGCAGGATCCAGGATAAGCCTACGAACGACAGATCCCCGAGGCCCCCGCAGCTCAGCCCCCCCGCCCAACCGACGCAAGCACCTCATCTTCCCAAGTCACCTCCGGCTCCGGCCGCTCCTGCGACTGGTACCAGCGGAAGGTCTCCTCAAGCCCTTCCTCCAGCGACGTGAGCGTCAGGCCCAGGAGCTCTCGAACCCGCTCGCCCCGGGCGGTGATGGGCGGGATGTCCAGGTAGACACCGAAGTAGAGGGGCGGGGCAAAGAGGTCTCCCCCGGCCGCCATCAGAGTCTCCCGGGGCACGGGCACCAGATCGGCCTCAACTCCCGCCACCCGGGCCAGAGTGCGCACATAATCAGCCTGGGTGATGGGGTCGCCGGCCAGGTTGAAGGCCCGGTTCGCGCCGGCCTCCTCCGTGGCGGCCAGGACCGCTGCCCGAGCCACGTCGGCGGCGCTCACCCACTGCATGGTGCGGCTCCCGTCTTCCGGCAGGATGATGGGGCGCCCCGCCAGGAGGCGATCCCAGAAGAAGGATTCTCGTTCGAAGGTGTTGTGGGGGCCGTAAACGAAGGCGGGGCGGAGGGTCGACACCTGAATCCCCCGCTCCCGGGCCAACCGGAAGAGCGCCCGCTCGCTCTCGGCCTTCTGGGCGGCGTAGGGGTTCGGGTACGAGGCGGGCACCAGATCCGCCTCCTCATCGTAGGCGCCTCCCTCCGGGTACACCGCCACCGACGAGGTGAAGACGTAGCGCTTGAGCCCTTCCACCACCGCCTCAGCGGTGCCGGTCACCTGCTCCGGCGTGGTTCCCCGCTGCCAGTCGTAGACATTGTCGAAAGCGTACTCGAACGACCGGCTGCCCAGGGCCCTTCGCACCGCCTCCGGATCGTTCCGGTCTGCCCGGACCTCCGTCACCCGGTCCCCGAACGGGGTGCCCGGACTCCGGTGGAGGATGGTGACGTCGTCACCGCGGGCGAGAAGCGCTTCCACCAGCGGACGTCCGATGAGGCTTGTGCCTCCAATGACCAGGCTTCGTGCCACGATGACCTCCAATCCGGGGGGCGGCCCGGGGAAGGGTGGGTCGCCCGTGAACGTGTGGGGTGAGTTGGCTAGGGGGTGAAGAAGCCCCTTGATTCACCCAAGGATCTCTGAAAACGCCGTCCGGAAACGAGGGTTGCACGCGAACGAACCCGATTCGTCCCAAACGGTCTGAAGCACTACATTTCCGTATGCGTACGATTCACGATCAAGACCTCCGCATCGAGCTCCTCGATCCCGACCTGGTTCCGGTCTATCGTGCCATGACGCCGGCCCAACGGGTGGTAGCCGGGCTGGCGGCCACGGACATGATCCGGGAGCGCCTGCTAGCCACCCTCCAGGAGCTTCATCCCGAGTGGAGCCCCGACGAGGTTGCGGCGGCGACATCTGCCCGAATGCTCGGTGCTCGCGACTGAGTTCCTGGCCGACCTCGTGGGTCGGCTTGAGTCGCGGGAGTTCAGGTACGCCTTGGTCGGATCCATTGCGACCATGTCCTTCGGTGAGCCCCGCGCGACCCTCGATATCGACATCGTAATCTCGCTGGACTCGTCAGACCTGACCGCGATCGAAGGCCTCTTCCCGTCCCCGGACTTCTACTTGTCAATACATTCCGCACGCGGAGCGGTCAGGATAAAGTCCCAGTTCAATGTGATCCACCCCGCCTCGGGCATGAAGATCGACTTCTTTGTGGCCGGAGACACCATTGAGATCTCCCAGCTCGAGCATCGGATACGCCGGAGGATCCTGCCAGGCCTGGATGCCTGGTGCTCCCCGCCAGAGGAGTTGGTCACGAAAAAGCTCCTCTACCATCGTATGGGTGCTTCCGATAAGCACCTTCGAGATATTGCGTCGATGTTACGGATCTCACCGGACCAGATCGACCTCCCGCGCCTTCGAGCCATGACTTCTCAGCATGGAGTGAGGGACCTGCTGGAACGAGTGCTGGAAGGCAGCTCGGATAGCTGATCGTCCCAGGGCAATCGGCGGCGAGGTTCGACACCTGGATCCCCCCCGCTACCGCTCAGTGACGTATTCGAGAAGCGCGGACAGGCCAACCTGCGTCACCGGAACCAGGATGACGATCACCCCCGGCTCCGGATTGGCCTGCCGGACAGCCAGGGTGAGAAGCGCGGTCCCGGCCGTGGCCCCGAGCGTGGCAAGAACAGGGTTGCCCTGCCGCTCATTCGCCAGGTGCGCGCCAATGGCCGGCCCCAGGGTGAGCCCCAGCATGGCCCCGGCGGCCATTCCCGGTGAGACGTATCCGCCTGGATCACCAGGTGAAATGACATGCCCCACCGCCCCGGCCACCACGGGGACGACGATACCGCCCAGGGCAGCGCCGAACAGGACCCGCCCGAAGCTGGGATTTGCCGCTCCCTCCAATGCCTGGACCTGGGGAGAGGTCGGCTCGGAAGGCCTCTCCATGATTTCAGGAGCCACCACCGTGGCAGCCTGTTGACCGGAGAGGGAGGCCGGGACCCCCAGGAGCATGACCGCCACGACCAGGAGTGGGAAGGCCGTCATGTCGATCTCCAGTTGAGCAGCAAGGACGGGAACCTCCAGACTACCGGCTCGACACCCCCCGCACCACCCCATCCGCCACCCGCTCCCCGTCCATGGCGGCGCTCACGATCCCGCCCGCGTACCCGGCGCCCTCTCCGCACGGGAAGAGCCCCCGCACCCCGGGATGCTCCAGCGTCTCCCGGTCCCGGGGGATCCGCACCGGGGACGAGGTGCGTGTCTCGGGAGCGTGAACCACGGCCTCGTTGGTGAGGTAGCCCCGCATGGCCCCATCGAAGCCCCGGAACCCTTCCACCAGCGCCCTGTGCACCGCCGGGGGCAGCACCTCCGCCAGCTCCACCGAGCGGATGCCGGGAGGGTAGGAGGT
>SKJY01000243.1 GCA_007121775.1 Gemmatimonadota bacterium | reverse complement strand
GGGGTGAGTCCCGGGGGGTGAGGGTCCGGGCTGACGCCCGGAGTTGACGCCCGAGGGCAGTACTTGCCGCCCAAGGCCGCCCGATCTACGTTGCCCTCCCTCTCCGACAGCCTATGTTGCCGTCAGGTTTTTTTCCACACCCCGGACGGATGCTCCCGGCCATGCGTTACGCCCTCCGCCTCCCCCTCCCGCTGCTCCTCGTCTCTGCCCTCTTCCTTCTGGCCGGTTGTGAAGGACACGAGCACCATGGGGCGAATGCCGAGCAAGATCATGCGGTGGATGATCACCATGACCACGGGGATCATCACGATCACGGGGATCACGACCATGGGGATCATGCTCACGGAGACCATCACGACCACGGGCACCATCATCATCCTGGACTCGAGGCCACCGCCGGGCCGGGCTATACAGTGGCCGATGTCCAGTTCATGCAGATGATGATGGGGCACCACGCCCAAGCGGTGGTCATGTCGGAGTTGGCGGCCGCCCGGGCCGGCTCCCCGGAGGTTCGTGGCATCTCGACCCGCATCGACCTTTCCCAGCGGGACGAGATGGCGTTCATGTCGGGGTGGCTTGCGGCCCGGGACCAGCAGGTCCCCACCCAGGAGCAGATGGATTCCATGGTGATGCCGGGGCTGGTGAGCCCGGAGAACATGGCCCGGCTCGCCGAGGCGGAGGGCGCTGAGTTCGATCGCCTCTTCCTGGAATTCATGATCGAGCATCATGTGGGCGCAGTTGAGATGGTGGAGGATCTGTTCCGACACCCCGAGGCCGCGCAGGACTCGGAGCTATTCCCCTTCGCCGTGGATGTGGCGGCGGACCAGATGGACGAGATCCACATCATGGAGAGGCTGCTCCTGAGCCTCCCTTCCCCCTGAGACCCCACACCTCCCTGACCCCCCTGACCCCCCTGATCGGAGTAACCTTCATGTCCTTTTGCACAGCCGGGCCCTGCCCGAAGCGGAATCGGGCCCGCCGTTCCGCCGGAAGGGCCTTCACCCTGGCGGCGGGGCTCATGGCACTGACGGTGGCGGTGCCGGCCACCTCCGCGCTCGCCCAGCAGGACCTCTCGGCCACCGCGACCCTGGATGATCCCCGGGTGGGACTGGCGGCGGGAGCGGGCAACTCGGCCGAACAGGCTCTCTGGAACATGCGGCTCACGGCATGGGCACCGAAGCCGGTGGAGTTCGACTCCATCGCCGGGCTCAGCTTCATCAATTCTGACCTGGCTTTCCGTGAGAACTTCCTCTACCAGGGGAATTTCAGCGGCTTCATGATCTGGGACATCGCCAACCCGGCGAACCCGCGACTGGTAAGCACGGTGGTCTGCCCCACCGACCAGGGTGATCCCACCATCTACGAGAACCTCCTCTTCGTGTCGGCCGAGAGTCGAAGGTCCCGTATCGACTGCGGCTCCCAGGGGGTGGAAGACCCGGCGGACCGGATGCTGGGGGTGCGGATCTTCGATGTGAGCAACCCTGCCTCGCCGCGGCTGGTCAAGAATGTGCAGACGTGCCGGGGCTCCCACACCAACACCCTGGTGCCCCACCCCACTAATGACCGGGTGGTGTACATCTACGTGGGGGGATCGTCCATCCCCCGGGACGCATCGGAGCTCGAGGGGTGCTCGGCCGGCTCCGTGGACGAGAACCCCAACACGGCCCAGTTCCGGGTGGACATCATCCGGGTACCCCTGGACGACCCGGAGTCGGCGGAGGTGGTGGGGTACTCTCGCATGTTCGAGGGACTCGCCCCCTTTGGAGCCCGTGGTGGGCCGTCCGGGTGCCACGACCTCACGTCGTACCCTCATTACAACCTGGTGGCGGGAGCATGCGGGAGCTACGGGATCCTCCTGGACGCCTCGGACCCGGAGAATCCGGTTCGCCTCGATGCCCTCCCGGACGAGAACTTCTCCCTCTGGCATACCGCCGTCTTCAGCAACGATGCGCGGACGGTGGTGTTCACCGACGAGTGGGGTGGCGGAACGCGGCCCCGGTGCCGGGCTGAAGACCCTCTCCACATGGGCGGGAACGTCCATCTGGTCATCGATGAGGAGGGCCGGTTCCATCAGCGCGCCTACTTCAAGATGCCGGCGGCCCAGACGGAGACCGAGAACTGTGTCTCACACAACGGGGGGCTGATTCCGGTTCCAGGGCGGGATATCAAGGTCCAGGGGTGGTATCAGGGCGGCGTGAACGTCTACGACTTCACGGATCCCGACAATCCCTTCGAGATCGCCTGGTTCGACCGGGGCCCGGTGGATGACGAGGTGTTGGTGGTGGGTGGCTCATGGGGCGCCTACTGGTACAATGGGTACATCTACTCGTCCGAACTGGCCCGGGGCTTGGATGTGCTGGAGCTCCTCCCCAGCGACCTCCTCTCGGAGAATGAGATCGAGGCCGCGAAGCTCGTCACCATGGAGCAGTACAACCCCCAGGCCCAGCCCAAACTGGTCTGGCCGGCGGCCTTCCCCGTCGCTCGGGCCTATCTGGACCAGATCATCCGGGGCAATGGACTCTCCTCGGCCCGCACCTCCGCCATTGCTGCGGCGCTGGACGAGGCCGAGGCCGCCTCCGGGGCCCAGCGACGGGACCGGCTGAACCAGATCGCGTCGGAGCTGGAGGCGGAGGCCGCCGGTGCCGCGGATGGGGAGCGGGTCCGCCTCATGGCCGGAGTCATTCGCGACATGGCGAGCGCCGAGCAGTGAGCACGAGGACCCTGCGGTTGCGGGGGGCTGGTGGACGGGAGCGGTTCGGTCTGGTGACCGGGCCGCTCCTGGCCGTTCTGGCCCTGATCTTCTTCCCCCTTTTGGGCACGGCGCAACAGGAGACGCGCACGGCCCAGACCGGGCCCACCGTCGTGGACGCCGACGCGCCCCTCACCCGCGCCGAGCGGAGTGGAACCGACCAGATCACCCCTCCGGAAGAGATCAGCGCCTTCTTCCGGTCCCTGGCGGCGGCGGCTCCGGCCGAGGTCCGGATCCGGGAGATCGGACGGAGCCGGGAGGGAAGGCCCATTGAGCTGGTGGTGTTGGCCCGCCCCGGGATCGCGGAGCCGTGGGAGGCCCATGCCTCCGGGAAGCCCATCTTCTTCATCGGAGCCCAGGTACACGGGAATGAGCCTGCCGGTGGCGAGGGGCTCATGCGCTTCGCCCGGGAGGTGGTGGTGGGCGACATGTCGGGAATCCTGGACCACATGGTCTTCATCCTGGTCCCGGTCATCAGCCCGGACGGCTCGGCAGCTCCACCGTGGGGGACCCGGGAGAACCGGGCGGGCTACAACCTGAATCGGGACTACAGTCGTCTGTCCAATCCCGAGTCCAGCGTCGTGGTGGAGGAGGTCCTGAACCCCTGGCGTCCCCATGTCATGGTGGACCTGCACGAGTTGACGGGACCCCGGGTGTATGACTTCTATGCCCTTCACCCCAGCAACCTCAATGTGGATCCGACGCTGCGGGCTATGGCGGCAGGCCCCGCCTCCCAGGCCATCCAGGACGCGTTGGAGGAGGCGGGATTCACCTACTTCCCCTATCACATCCAGCCATCGGATCCGACGCGGGTGGCGGAGGAGGGGATCGTGGCCGGGGGCTACGGCGTGCGCATCCTCCGGAACTACGGTGGCGCCCGGGGGGCGGTGAGCATCCTCTTCGAATCCAGGCGGGAGGTGGACGCCCGGATCGACCTGGATTCCCGGGGCCGACAGCAGCAGCTGGGCCTCGAGGGAATGGCCCGATGGGTCGCCGCCGACGCCGCGGAGATCCTGGCGGCCGTGGAGGGAGCCCGGCGCCGGTTCGCGGAGCTTGGCTCCCGTTGGGACATGGCGGATTCAGTGGTGGTCACCGCTGAATTCGTCTCGTCGGGGCTCGTGGACTACCGCATGCCTGAGTTCCGAACCCGGGCCGACGGCTCCGGCGTTGAGCCCACCGGGGCGATCCTGGATTTGAGGATCCCCTTCGCCGACAGCGCGGTGGCGACCCTGGCCCGGGTGCGACCGGTAGGGTACCTCATCGAGCCCCATCGGGGAGACCTGGCCCACGAGCTCCGGAGGCACGGGATCCAGGTGGAGCGGATCCACACTCCCCTGCAGATGGAGGTGGAGCACTTCCGGGTCCAGTCGGTGGAGTATGCAGAGACGGCCGCGGAGGGGTATGTGGAGCGTCAGGTCCGGACGACGCTGGAGACGGGCATGGCTGAGCTCCCCTTGGGCGGCTACCTGGTCCGGAGCGGGCAACCTCTGGCCCCCCTGATCTTCGCCCTGCTCGAGCCCGAGGACATGGATTCCTTCGCTAGCGTAGGGGCATTCTCGGCAGAGAAGCGGGTGGGAGGCATCCTCCCGGTACACCGCCTCCGGAGCCTACCGGAAGGGGTGGTGCCCGAGCTGCCCTGACCCCCCCGCAAGAACCAAGGGCCCGACCCGGACGAATCCGGATCGGGCCCTTCCTTCCTTCTTACTGCAGCTTCGCTACCTCCGCCCGTCCTCAGCCCAGCGGGACGTTGGGGTTCGTCTCCCGCTCC
>SKJY01000097.1 GCA_007121775.1 Gemmatimonadota bacterium | reverse complement strand
CTCCGCAGGGAAGCGTGACCGGCCGAAGCACCAGCGGAGCCCGGGTGGTATCGGGAGCCGCTCCGCCGCTGATCTGAGTGAGGAGGAGTTGCAGCGACTCCTGGGGTTTTCGGAGTGAGATTGTGGGCGACTTGCTGATCCTCTACCCATTGGTGTCCGAGTGAAGCGCCTGGGTCCGGGGACCCTCCTTCCGGGTCTCCTCCTGTTGGGGATCCTGGTGGGGTGCACCTTCGAGCAGAGGGGGAATGGCGACGATCCCCCTTTGGTGATGGAGGAGGGTGAGGAGGCTATCGTCGCGCCCCAGCGTCCTGGACCTACGGCTACGGTCCGTGCATTCCGCGACGCCGTTGCGGTGGGGGATCTCTCCCTGGCCCTGGCCCTCCTGGATCGCCAGGCATTCCTGGTGGATGACCTGGTGGGGGATCCGGAATTGGCCGGTTCCCGTGGGGAGGCCCTTCTGGAACTCCGGTCCCGGCTGGCTGAGGGGATGATTCTTCACGAGGAGAGTTCCCGGGTCAATCGGGCTGGAGAAGGGGCTGTGGTGATGACCCGACTCCGCATTGCGGTGTCCGAGGATTCGCCGGAGGCGCTGTCGACCATGGACGGCCGGCATCTCACGGAGACGGCCGTTCTAATACTGACTGAGGAGGGGTGGCGTATCGGGCACTTCCATCGTTCTCTTCTTCCCGAATCCTGAGCTTCCAGTCTTTCCCCTTCCGGAGTCCAATGCCCACCCTCCAGGATGTGCGTGACGCCCGAGAGCGGGTGCAGGGCCACATCGTGCTCACCCCATGCACCCGGACACTGGTCTTTGACGACCTGATCCCTTCGTCCCTCTTCTTCAAATTCGAGAACCTCCACCGCACCGGTTCCTTCAAGGAGAGAGGAGCGCTGAACCGACTCCTCACCCTTTCGCCGGAGGAGCGGGAGCGGGGCGTGATCACGGCCAGCGCCGGGAACCACGCCCAGGCCGTTGCCTTCCACGCCAGGCAGTTGGGGATCCCTGCCACCGTCCTCATGCCCGAGACCACGCCCCTGGTGAAGGTGAGCAACACGCGTCGGCACGGGGCGGAGGTGATCCTTCACGGCCAGCGCTTCAGCGAAGCCATCGAGGAGTCGCGTCGCCTGGAGAAGGAACGAAACCTGGTCATGGTGCACGCCTTCGATGACCCCATGATCGTGGCGGGCCAGGGGACCATCGCCCTTGAGATCCTGGAACAGACTCCCGAGGTGGATACGGTGGTGGTGCCGGTGGGCGGCGGTGGGCTGATTTCCGGGATTGCCCTGACGTTGAAGGCGCTGAAGCCATCGGTGCGGGTGGTGGGGGTAGAGGTGGAGGCAGCCCCTTCGGCCCACCGGTCCCTGGACGCCGGCCGGATCGTCCAGGTGGAGACGGGGGAGACGCTGGCGGACGGGATCGCCGTGAAGGCGCCGGGGGCCGTGACCTTCCCACTCCTTCAACGCTACGTGGACGATCTGGTTCTGGTGGGAGAGGAAGAGATCGCCCGGGCTATCCTTCTCCTACTTGAGCGGGAGAAGAGCATGGTGGAGGGAGCCGGTGCCGCCGGATTGGCGGCGTTGGTCTCGGATCGGATTCCAGTGGCGGCCGGGGAGACGGTGGTGGCCGTGCTCTGCGGGGGCAACATCGATGTGAACATCCTGTCCCGGATTATTGATCGAGGGATGGTGGATGACGGTCGCATGGCGCGCCTTGTGGTTACGGTACGGGATCGACCGGGGTCACTGGCGCGCCTCACCGGTCTCGTAGCGGGCCAGGGTGCCAACGTCCTGGAGGTGGCCCATCAGAGGGCGTTTGCCGATATCTCGGTGGGGGACGTGGAGATTGTGATGCACCTGGAGACCCGTGGGCGGGAGCACGTGGAAGAGATCATTCGTCTCCTCCGCGAGGACGGGACCCGGGTGCGGGAGGCGGTGCGGCCCTTCCGCACGCCGTCCGTTTCCATCTGAGTCCTTGTTGCCAGGGGGAATGATGCGAAGGCGGTTGGGGAGGATGGGAGGCGGGCCCGGGGGCAAGGGCTTGGCCTCTGTCCGATTCGGGACATGGTTTCTCCTGACCGCTCTCCTCTGGATGGCGGGCTTCACGCCCATGGCTCATGGGCAGACGCCGGAGCCAGGTGGGGTGGAGGGCCGCGTGACGGAGGTGGATGGTCCTCCACTCCGGGCGGTGATGGTTGAGGTCGTGCCGGAGGGTGAGGAGGAGCCGGTGCGGACCGTGGGAACCGACGAGAACGGTTTCTTCCGGGTGGAAGCCCTCCCCGCCGGCACCTACCGGCTTCGGTTTAGCCGTATCGGGTTTCAGGCCACCGAGGAGGTGGTTCAGGTCCCCGCCGGGGGGCGCATCCGCCGCGATGTGACGTTGGCATCGGCGGCAATCCTCCTGGAGGGGATCGAGGTGGAAGGTGAGCGGAGCCGACGACGGGCGCGCTTCGAGGAGGGAGCCGGGATCACCATCAGGGAACTCTCCATGGAACAGATCCGGGGGCTGCCCGGGTTCGCCGAAGCCGATCCTCTCCGAGCGCTGGAGATCCTTCCCGGTGTGGTTTCGCCCACCGATTTCAGCGGCAGCTACAACGTCCGTGGCGGCTCCGCCGATCAGAACCTCATCCTCCTGGACGGGTTCCCCCTCTACAACCCCTTCCACCTGGGTGGGGTCTTCTCGGTGTTCAACGCGGACCTGGTGGACCGCATCGAACTGGAGTCCGGAGGGTTCCCGGCAGAGTTCGGTGGGAGGGTGTCGTCGGTGCTCCGGGTGGAGACGGATCCGGGATCCGGCGAGTTCCAGGTGGATGGCGGAATCTCCGTTCTGGCTGCCCGGGTGGCGCTGGCGGGATCCCTCTGGGACGGCGTGGAGGATGCTCTGGGGCTCCAGACCACCCGATGGCGGCTGTCGGCGCGCCGCTCCTACGTGGATCAGCTGATCCGACCCGTGGCCGAGCTCCCCTACTTCATCCGCGATCTGCAGGGGATCCTGGACAGCTGGACCCCCGGGGGGGGACGCCTCACCTTCACCGGATACACCGGCCGAGACGTCCTGGACCTCACCCGTGTGGATACCGATGACTTCCCCTTGAGGATCTTCTGGAGTTGGGGGAACGACATGGCCGGTATCCGCTTTCGTCGCCCCTTCGAAGGAGGTGGAGGGCTTGAACTCCGGTCCGGAGTCACGCGATTCGATACCCGGCTGGCCTTCTCCGACTTCGATGACTCGGAATTCGGGAGCGAGATCCAGCAGTGGACGCTCCATGGGAGCGCGGACCGGTACCTTTCCGGCGGTTGGCGGCTGAAGGCCGGTGCAGACCTGGACCACTTCCGGTTCGACAACTTCGCCGAATCCGGTGGAACGACCTTCGGCGGCGGGACGGGTAGGGGCACCTCCACCGGCGTGTTCGGGCAGATGGAGTGGCGGAGTCCAGGACGATGGACCGTCCAGGGCGGAGTCCGCTTGGACGGATGGGTGCCGGACGAGGGACCCAGACTCCTGGTCCCGGCGCCCCGCCTTGCGGTACGGCGTTTCGTGGCCGGAGGGGAGGGGGCGCTCAAGGCCTCAGTCGGGCGCTATTCCCAGTTCGCCCATTCCCTTCGGGACGAGGAGCTGCCCTTGGGGATCGACGTCTGGGTCATCGCCTCCGACATCGTTCCCCATATCGTTTCGGACCAGATCCAGGTGGGGATGGAGCGGTTCCTGGGTGAGTCATGGCTGATCTCGGCGGATGCGTTCTACCGGGACTTTCGTGGCGTAATCGCCGCCAACGCCGCCAGCGACCCCAACGACCCTGCCGATGACATCGTGGAAGGGGATGGACGGGGCTACGGGGCAGATCTGTTCGTGGAGCGGATCGAGGGGGCCCTCACCGGCTCTCTCTCCGTGTCATGGCTCCGGGCCGACCGGACCTTCCCGGATTTCATATCCGGGCGGGAGGATCGGCCTGCCATCACCTACCCTCCGCTCCATGACCGACGCCTGGATGTTGATCTGGTCATGAGCTTTCCCCTTGGTCGGGGATGGACCGGCGGGCTTCGCTGGCATGTGGGCACCGGGCTGCCCTACACAAGACCCCTCACCCAATACGCCTTCTTCGAGCCGAGGCAGACGCGGGACGGTCGGTTCCGCTGGCAGGGGTCCGGTGGGGGGTTGGGCGGAGGGAACGATGATGACGATCTGGCCAGGGCGGTGGTGCTGGGCCCCCGGAATGCGGAGAGGTACCCCCTGTACCACCGGCTGGATCTCTCCTTTCGCAAGACCTATCGGGCTTCCTGGGGGACTTGGACACCGTACCTGGACATCCTGAACGTCTACAACCAGTCCAACGTGCTCTTCTACTTCTACGATTTCGCCGCAGACCCACCGACCCGCTCCGGTCTCTCCATGTTCCCCATCCTTCCCACCCTCGGGGTGGAGGTGAGCTTCTGATGTGGATCCGGCACCGGGTTCGATTCAGCCTCCTGGCAGTGGCCGTCTGGATCGTCAGCCTGGCGGCGTGCGAGTTGGGTGAGGTCACGGTTTCCCAGCCCGAGGACGTTCTCCTGGCGGAGATCTACCTCCGGGTGGTAGAGGACCGAGGAGAGGCGCTGGCCATCCTCCACTGGTCCGGCGGGCGGGAGGTTCGTCCCACCTCCCAGGCCGAGATCCTGCTCCGTCGTGGGGATGGGGCTGAGGTCACCATTCCCCCGGTGCCCCAGCAACAGTGCATGGATGAGATCCTACCGGAGGGCTTCTTCCTAGCCTGCTTCCGACTGGCCCCGGGGAGGGGCGGGGCATTCATCCAACCGGGGGAGCGCTACGACGCCGTGGTCACGCTTCCCTCCGGTGAGCGGTTGGAGGGGCGTACGTCGGTCCCCGGTGACTTCCAGTTGGTCAGTCCATCGGTGGATGGGGGGACCTGCCGTCTGTCGGGACGTACCCTTCTTCCCCTGCGCTGGACCCCTTCCCGAGGGGTATGGGCCTACGTGCCGGAGGTGGAATTGTCGGGACTCCGCGAAGCGCTTGAGCCCCAGGGAATCCCGGTGGAGTCGGATCCCCTGATTCTCCTGGGGCTGGCGCTCTCGGAAGAGGACACCAGCATCATCTTCCCCAACGAATTCGGGTTGTTTCAGCGGTTCTCCGACGAGGCGGAGGTACTCCTGGCCCTCCGAGATGGCGCCCCGGAAGGGGTGCGGGGTCGATTCACCATCTCGGCCCTGGATCGGAACACCACCAACTGGAGTCGCGGAGGCAACTTCAATCCGTCCGGGCCGGTGCGCATCCCCTCCCTGTTCGGAGACGGGACCGGCGTGATTGGGGCGGTGGTGGTGAGGGAACTCCGGGTGGAGGTGGAAGGGGAGGGGGTCCTTCCACCCTGCCTTCCCGGAGAGGGCTGACCTCAGTCGGGGGCGGCTTCGGAGGCGGGGAGGGTTGTTGGGGGGGCGTCACTCGTCTCTACCAGGATCTTCCGCGCCAACTCATGGCCCACGGTCTGGATCGTCCCGGGAAAGGTGTCGAGGCGGACGGTGACCGGTCCATTGAAGGGGCCCTGCCGCTCCACGATGAGAAAGACTCCGGGGAGGAGTCCTCGGGCCTCCATGTAGCGCAACCGATCCGAGTCATCGTCCTGCACGGCGCGGATCCGGATACGGGATCCCGTCTCCGCCTGGGCCAGGGTGGTCCAGGAATTGGGTTCCACCGTACCCCCGCGGGTAGGGATAGGGGCACCGTGGGGATCGTGGCTCGGGTACTCCAGCGCCGCCGCCATACTTTCGATGAGACGGTCGGACGCCGCGTGCTCGAGCCGCTCGGCCTCTTCGTGGACATCGTCCCAGGAGAAGCCCAGCCGCTCGCTCAGGTACGTCTCCAGGATCCGGTGCCTGCGGATGATCCGCAGCGCCTCCCGCCGTCCCTCCTGGGTGAGCCGGGCGCCCCGATACCGCTCGTGCTCCACGTATCCCGCCTCCGCCAGGCGCTTGACCATGCCGCTGACGGATCCGGGTTGCAATTCCAGGGCCTCAGCGAGTCCACTGGTGCTGACAGCGTCTCCCTGCTCCTCCAGGCTGTAGATGGCCTTGAGGTAGTCTTCGACGGACCGGGAAAGGGAGCGTCTGGGCATTCCGGACAGGGGGGAGGCTGCACCGGCCATGGGGATGCTGAGCCGTGGAGCAGATGAGCGTCACACGAAACGAGACCCTGGAAATCTACGGGTGTTTCCCGTTCCGAAGAAGGGAGGCCGGGAGTGGGCGGGACTCGCGCCACCGCAAAGGCCTCGCCGCAGGCTCGCCGGCGCAGGTGTCCCGTCGGAAGTTCGACACCCTTCACTGAACCGCCAGCGTGGCGGTTGTTCCTGCTTTCCTGACAACTTCCTATATTTAACTACTTTAAGGGTGCGTGGTTCCCCTGTGACGATCCTGGTACGCGGAGGGTGATGTGGACGACTCGGTGGCTGTCGATGCAAAGCGGATCCTCCTCCGGTATGGTGCGCCCATTTCCGTGCTGAGCGGGATCGCGGACCCGGAGCGCATCGAGTTGGCCCGACTGGTGAGCCGAATCGAGGTCCCTGATCGTGGCCAGAAGCTGCAGGAACTCCTGGTGGAACGAGGCTATCTGGACCCCGCCTCCATCACTCCCCCCCGGAAACGTCGCAGGCGCTGACACCGGGCCACCTCCCTCTGGGCCTACAGGACGAAGAATGCCAGGAGGGTCGCCACGGAGGCGCCCGTAAAGGCAGCTGCCAGCGCCAGCGGTAACTGGGTCAGAACGTGATCCATGACGTCGCATCCGCACGCCAGCGACGAGAGGATGGTCGTATCGGAGATGGGAGAGCACTGATCACCGAAGACCGCTCCGCCCAGGACTGCGCCGAAGGCCAGCGACATGTAGAACGGGTCCGGGTTGATGGCGTAGGCCAGCGGCATGGCAAGGGGGAAGACCACGGCGTACGTCCCCCAGCTCGACCCGATGGAGAAGGCCACCACCATGCAGATGAACATGAAGACCGCCGGGATCAGCACAGCCAGGTCCCGGAAGGGCTCCGCTGCCACCTCCACGATATAGTTCGCGGTTCCCAGGGTGGAGGACACGGTTCCCAGGGTCACGGCCAGCGCCAGGATGATGGCGCCGATGGTCACCCCCTTGCACCCGTCCACGAAGCCGTCCACCACCTCCTTCAACTCCATCCCCTTCACCAGCGCCAGCGCCATGGCCGAGAGCACGGCCAGCCCGAAGGCCTCGGCGATGGGGACGGAGATGCCCGCCAGGAAGAGTTCGATCTCGCCCTGCTGAAGCGCTGGAATGAGCGGCCCGACGACGCCGGTCATGGCCACCCCCACCAGGACCAGCAGAGGGACGGCGAAGTCCTCAAGCCCGGTCCGGTAGCCTGCCGGAACCCGGAGGCGGCTCAACTCCTCAGCCGAGAGAGGCTCGGAGCCCGGGCGATCCAGCTCCCCCGTTTCCCTGGCCCGTTTCCGGGCCCGCTTCATCCGCTTCCCCTCCCAGGGGAGGACCTCCAGGGCGAAGAGCAAGGTGAGGGTGACGGCGAATATTCCGTAGAAATTCAGGGGGATGGAGCGAAAGAAGAAGGTGACCACGTCCTGTTCCGTCATGAACAGGGGTGTGGTTCCCACCAGCAGGCCCGCCACGTAGAGGGGCCAGGCGTTGAGTGGGATTACGGTGGCGATGGGCGAGGCGGTGGAGTCCACCACATAGGTGAGCTCTTCGTGGGAGACCTTCTGTCGGTCGGTCACCGCCTTCACGGTGGTGCCCGCCAGGATGGTGGAGATGGTTCCGCCCTGGTGGAAGGTCACACCCATGAGCCAGGCGAAGAATTTGGCGGAGCGTGGTCCGCGGACGATCCGGCTGGCTGCCCAGGCCGCGAAGTGTCGGGCCCCGCCCGTCCGGGTCCAGATACCGATGAGGCCTCCCAATGCCCACAGGTACACAAGGAGGATCACCGCGAAGGACTGGGTCCCGATGGCTGGGAGCAGGAACTGCTGAATGATGTTCACATCCGAGAGGAACCGGTCCGCCTGGGACAGGTCCGCCAGGACGAACCCCGCCACCAGGATCCCCAGGAAGAGGGAACTCACCACATCCCGGGTGAAGAAGACCAGGATCAGCGTGGTGAGCGCCGGAAGTAGGGATAGGAAGCCGTAATGTCCCCCCTCGGCCACCGGGGTGGTGAGTGTTGGGGTGAGGGTGAGGGCCAGGAGGATGGCGGCGCCGGTGAGGATGAAGGGGGCCCACATTCTCCATCCCGTCGGTCGACGCTTCTTCTCACGCTCGCTCAATGACGATTCTCCGTTCCGGGTCCAGTGGGAATTGAAGGCTCACCCGTGCACCCCCTTCCATCAGGTCTCCACTGACCTCCACCCGCTCTCCTCCCAGCGTGACCACCAGCGGCGGCTCCAGAGGGATGGAGAGGTGAAGGACGAGGTTGAGGGGGAGGCTTCCTCCGTCTTGAAAGAGACGCAACGTACAGGCGGACCCGGCATGGCGATAGTCGACACCCACCGATGCCTCCCCGGCCCGGAGATGCCGGATTTCGATCCACTCGGGGCCGTGCCGCAGGTCGGGCGACAATTCGAGGCGCCCATACGTGACATCCGGGGAGACCCCAAGCACTCCCTCCACCCAGGTCCGGATGAGGCGGGCGGCGTGGAGGGCCCGTCTCGGCGCTTGGCTCGGATCCAGCACCGGAGCGAAGGCGGCCGGGGGCGGGAGGGTGGGTGCCGGCTCGTCGGTGGCATCCGGAGGGGGCGGGACGGCAGCTCCCAGCACCGGGAGGGACCGGCGAGGTCGGGCGGAGCGGTCTGCCTTGTGGGAGGTGAGTCGGCGACGCCGCTCCAGTAGGGATTCCCGCCACCCGCCGCCCGCACGCTCCACTGCCTGGGCCAGGCGTTCCAGCGTCGCCAGTGGGCCGGGCCACGCCGCCGGTGGCGGTGGAGTACCGCCGGGAGGATCGACGGTGCCCATGCCACCGGTTGGGAGAAGGGCTTCCGCGGCCTGGTCCACCTGGGGTCGGAGGGTCACCAGCCGTGCCAGGTCCCCCGTCCATGCAGCGAACGCACCGGCCAGGTGGAGGAAGGGCAGGTGGGGGCGGTCCGGGGCGTGGGCCAGCTCCTCCAGGAGTCGCCATCCCAGGAGCGGGTTGCCGGCCATGAGGGCCGCCAGTCCCAACTCGGCCAGTGCTCCCCCTGGAGCCGGGACGGGGGTGACGTCGCGCACCCCTAGGATGAAAGGGGAGGACGGCTGCCGCTCCCGGTCGATTCCGGCGGCCGTGCGCTCCAGGACCGGAAGGGCCTGATCCAGGGTGATCCCGGGACCGCGGAGGTGAAGCGTGGGACCAGGCGTCCGGCCGTATCGAGCCATCTCCCTGGCACGGATGGGGAGGACACGGGGCGGGATGCGGGACGGGTCGCTACCGGCCGGAAGGAGGAGGAAGCCCCTGGTGCCCTCCTCTCCGCCCACGGCCTCCTTCCCCAGCGGCGGAGCCTCCGGGTTTCCGGAATGCTCCACCCGGACCTCCAGGCCCGGAGGAGGGTCGCCATCGGGGCCGCTCCACTCCACCGCCAGCGCCGGACCCGAGTCCAGGAGAGCCCCGCGCTCCACCACGACGCCCCCGTCAGGCAGGGTCAGCCGTCGCTCCCACCCACCGGACCCCACCAGAAGAGGTCCGGTGGAGCGGATCTCCCCAGCCTCCGCGGTGCCAATGGGTGAAACCCGGACGGGTCCCGTCATGGGTTCCCCTTCCGCCGTGAAGACCGCGAGGATCCCCCGGGCCGGGCTCAGGACGGCGGTCCATCCCCCGCCGGTGACGGGTTCCGGCGGGGCGCCGGGGGGGAGGGAGAGGCGTGCATCCGCCGGCGGACCGGCCAATCCCGGACCGGCGGGGAGAGGCAGGATGAGGGGGAGGTGGTGATGAGGAGAGGGGGTCACGGTCCTCGTGGGATGGAAGGGAGCGGCGGGATCCTGTCATCCTCGAAGGAAGCCGGGTCTTCCAGCGGTTCCAGGTGGGTCATGACATGGCTGCCGGGGACCGTGTCTCGCAGCCGCCCTTCAATCTGCTCCGCCAGATCATGGCCTCGTTGCACCGTCCATTCGCCGGGCACCAGGACGTGGAGTGAGACGAAGCTTCGCTGGCCGGCCCGCCGGGTCCGGATGGCGTGAAAGTCGATCCCGTCGCGACGGAAGTCATCCAGCACCCCGTCGATGGCCTCCAGGTCTTCTGCCGGGAGGGCGGCGTCCAGGAGCCCGGTGGCGGAGCGTCGGAGGAGTCGAGCTCCGGTGATCAGGATGTGGACGGCCACCCCCATGGCCAGGAGAGCATCCAGCCGGTGCCATCCTGTGATGCCCACCAGGGCCACTCCGACCATGACGGCGGCGGAGGTCCAGAGATCAGCCAGGAGGTGCTGACCGCCTGCCTCAAGGGTGATGGATCCGTGCCGCCGGCCGGCGCGCAGGAGGATCCAGGCGACCCCTCCGTTCAGCACAGAGGCAAGCGCCGCCACAGCGAGTCCTGCGACCACCGCCTCCACCGGTTGGGGCGTGATGAGGCGAGGCACGGACGCCCACAGGATGCCGAGCCCCGCCACCAGGATGAGGCCACCCTCGAAGCCGCTGGAGAAGTACTCGGCCTTACTGTGGCCGAATACGTGCTCCTCGTCCGGTGGGCGGGACGCCCACCAGAGCATGGCCCAGGCCATGAGGGCCCCAGCCAGGTTGGCCAGTGATTCCAGGGCGTCGGAGAGCAGACCGATGGACCCGGTGAGCTGCCAGGCCAGGAGCTTCAGACCGATGACCACCACGGCCACCAGCGCCGCCAGTCCCGCGAAGCGGGTGAGCCCCAGCGGGCGCCCGGCGCGGGCCAGGCCCTGGGGACGGGGCGAGGGCGGGGACGAAGGACGATCCGGCACCGGGGAGGCTCCCGCCGTCACTCCAAGAGCTCGATCCGGTCCTCGTCGTCGGGTACGACACAGAGGAACTCGAAGGGCTCGTCGCCTTCGGCACGGTACCAGTGGGGGGTACCACCGGGGATGTGGACCACGTCCCCGGCGGCGACCTGGAAGGTGTCGTCCCCGATTCCCACACTGGCCCGCCCTGCGAGGACATACTGCTGGTGCTCCACCAGGTTGGTGTGGCGCGGCATGCCACCGCCAGGCTCCATGGCGAAGCGGCGCATGTGGAACCCGGATCCGGAACCCGGGACCGTTAGGGTCTGCCGTCGGGTGCCTGAGCCTGCACCCACCGGCTCCTCGGGAATCTGGGATCGGGATCGGACGATGGTCATGGCTCGCCCTCCAGTTGGGGGGATGATTCACCGGGGCGGGGATGTCCCCTTGGCGCCAGCTTGTGAGCAGGGAACGCAAGCTGCATCGGAATGCACCCTCCGGTCAACCGGATCGAAGGGTGCGGAGGCGGTTGAGAGCTCCGGCCAACTCGTGGCGGCGGAACCGGGCCAGGTCGCCGTCATGTCCGTGCCCCAGGGCGTCGAGTCCCTCCCGTTCCAGGATCGCCATGACCTCATCCACCACCTCCGACATGCTCCGGGTACCGTCCACCACCCGGCGGCCGGCCAGGAGGAGGGCCTCGCTGATGGCCCGGGTCTGGCAGCGGGAGACGAGTTGGTCCACGGCGCCCAGGTCGATCTCTTCGGAGCCGAAGGTGATTGCGTCCTCCCCCCGCACCTTGAGCCTCATGCGGCGTTTCCCCCGGGAGGCAGCGCTCTCCAGGGACTCGGGCAGGGGCACCCTGCGGGCACCCGCAAGCGCCTCCCGCAGGGGGCGGGGTGATTCCGGGAGACGACCGGTGGGGTGGGCCCGAGCCACCTCTCGCGCCCGGGAGGTGACGTCCGTCGCCTGGTAGTCCCGCATGGCGATGACGGTATCCGCCACATCCAGATAGTCCCCACTCCCCCCGATGACCAGGATGGACGAGACGCCCAGCTCGGCGTGGAGGTCCCGGACCCGGTCGATGAAAGGGGTGATGGGCTCACCCTCCCGCGGCACCAGGACCTGCATGCGCCGGTCTCGGATCATGAAGTTGGTAGCGGAGGTGTCCTCATCCATGAGAAGAGCGGAGGCCCCCACCTCCAGCCCTTCCACGATGGCGGCGGCCTGTGAGGTGGAGCCAGAGGCCTCGGGGGTGGAGAAAGAGCGGGTATCCCGGCCTCCGGGGAGGGTGCCGATGAAGGGAGAGATGTTCACCGAGGAGACGTTGCGACCATCCTCCGCGCGTATCTTCACGGCATCGGGGTTCGTCACCACCCGTTCGCGGCCGTCGCCCGGTCGGTGGTTGTAGACCCCCCGCTCCAGGGCCCGAAGGAGGGTGCTCTTCCCGTGGAAGCCGCCTCCCACGATGAGGGTCACCCCTTCCGGGATACCCATCCCGGTCACCGGACCCCCATTGGGGGTGGGCAGGGTGACCCGGAGCTCGTCCGGAGAGTGGAAGGGCACTGCCTGGCTGGAAGACAGGGGCCGGTCGTCCACCCCGGATCTACGGGGGAGGATGGCTCCGTCAGCCACAAAGGCCACCAGCCCGGCTCCGGATAGCTCGTCGCGCAGGGCGTCCGCATCCTCATTGGTTTCGGCGTGGAGGAGGAGGTCTCCGGCGTCGAAGGCCTCGGCCCGGAGGGAGTTCCAGGCCAGCTCCGGAACGGTGGCGAGAAGGAGTTCGGCGCACCCTTTTCCCAGAATCCGTCGACCGCGGGCCGGGAGGCCAACCCGGAACCGAGCCTCTACTTCCCCATCCTTGGTGATCCGGACTGCCGTGGTTTCCAGCACCTCCTGCCCAGGAGCCTCCATTCGGATCTCCCCGGAGCGTCCGCTCCCCATGGATCGGGACGCCTGGGCGGCCCGGGCTGCGAAGGCTCGGGCCAGGCGGGCGGCCACCCCCCGGGTCCGTGGTGGGGATTGGAGCAGGTGGGCCGGCAGTCTTGCTGCCTCCGGAGTGAGGAAGACCCTGACCCGGCTGGGAGCCGCAAAGGGGTCTCCCTGGACATGGTCCACCACCAGGGTGAGGTGGTCCAGCCCCCAGGCTCCCCGGATGTCATTGTACGCCTTGTAGCCCCGGCCATCGACCTTCTCGAGGATCTGGCGGAGTCGAGAGGCCGGCTGATGGGGTGGTGGAGTGGGCATGGGGGAGGTGGTTCGGATGGAGAAGGGAGGCCGGGGCGGCGGGCGCGATCTTGCGAAAGGGATGGCCCCTTCACCACTCTGGTGTCTGCATCCCATCCCCTCAACCCTGCCCCCATGGATCCGGATCCCTCCTCCATCCGCCGGGAGGACCCTCTGATGATCCCTCAGCGGATCGCAAGCCTCCTGCCTGCGGCCACGGAGATCGTGTGCGCCCTGGGGCTCGGTGACCGTCTGGTCCTGCGTTCCCACGAATGCGACTACCCGACCTGGGTGGAGGAGCTTCCCTACGCCACCGAGCCCAGGATCCAGGTGGAACTCTCCGGCGGTGAGATCGACCGGGAACTCCGTAATCTTCTCCAGGAGGGACTCTCCATCTACCGGGTGAACCCGGAGGTGCTGGCCGAGACTGCACCAGACCTCATCGTGACCCAGGATATGTGCCGGGTCTGCGCCGTTCCCCTTGACGCCATCCGCGAGGCCGCCAGGCGGCACCTGGGCGACGGTGTGAGTATTGTGTCGCTGTCTCCTTCATCTTTGGAAGATGTGGTGGGCGATGTGGAGCGGGTGGCCGCCGCCGCCGGGGTGCGCGCCCGGGGGGCGGCGGTGTCGGCGCGTCTGCGCAGGGGGCTGGATGAACTCTCGGTCCGTGCCCGGGATGTCGGTGCGGCGGCGGGGTCGCCTCGTCCACCCCGGGTGCTGGTGGTGGAGTGGCTCGATCCCCTCATGGCCGCCGGGAACTGGATGCCTGAGTTGGTGGCGCTGGCCGGTGGGCATCCACTCCTGGGGAGGGCGGGGGAGCACTCACCCTTCACCCCCTGGGAGCAGATGAGGGTGACGGACCCCGACGTGATCGTGGTCGTCCCCTGCGGCTTCTCCCTTGAGCGTACCCGCCGTGAGGCGACCGCACTCGCCCAACTACCTGGTTGGCACGATCTCCGTGCGGTGCGCCAGGGGCAGGTGGCCCTCGTGGACGGCCACCACTACTTCAACCGACCAGGTCCCAGGATCGAAGATTCCCTGCGGATCCTGACGGAGATCCTTCACCCCCAACTCTGCCCTCCGGAGCCGGAGGGTTGGTGCTGGATGGAGACCGACTGATGAACGGACGATTCCGCCTCGGCGCCCTCGCGGCGTTTGCATTCCTTCCCGCCCTTTCATGGGGTCTTCCCGTCCCGGCCCCGGGATCCCTCCCGGAGCCGCCCATGGCCCACCAGTTGGGCGAGATGCAGCACCGGCAGGCAGACGTCATCCTCCGCGGCGGGCGGGTGCTGGACGGCACCGGAAACCCGTGGGTGTTGGGAGATGTGGCCATCCGCGGAGATCGGATCATCGCCGTCGGCCGCCTGGATGGTTGGGAGGGGGCGGAGGAACTGGACGTTTCCGGCCTGTATGTGGCACCGGGCTTCATCGATGCGCATTCGCACGCCGGGTCGGGGCTGGCCTCGGAAGACCGGAGCCACGCCGAACCACAGTTGGCCCAGGGGGTCACCACCCTCTTCGTGAACCCTGATGGGGGCGGGCCAGTGGATCTATCGGCCCAGCGACGGGAGCTCCTTGAGCACGGTCTCGGGATCAATGTGGCGCAGCTCGTGCCCCACGGCTCCATCCGAGCCCAGGTCATGGGGCTTGAGGATCGGGCGGCGACCCCCGAAGAGATGGATCGGATGCGGGCGCTGGTGAGGGAGGGGATGGAGGCCGGCGCCTTCGGACTCTCCACCGGACCCTTCTATGCGCCGGGAAGCTTCGCCGACACGAGTGAACTGGCTGTTCTTGCGGCGGTGGCGGCGGAGTACGGCGGAATCCACACCTCCCACATCCGGGATGAGGGTGACTACTCCATCGGGCTGGTGGCATCGGTGGATGAGGTCATCCAGGTGGCGAGGGAAACCGGGGTGCGCAGCATCGTAACCCATGTGAAGGCCCTGGGACCCAGGGTGTGGGGGTATTCCGGAGCCGTGATCCGGAGGGTCGAACTGGCCCGGGACGAGGGGCTTGAGATCTTCACCGATCAGTATCCCTACACCGCCTCCGCTACCTCCCTGGCGGCGGCGCTCATCCCGCGCTGGGCCCAGGATGGGGGCGAGGACCGGATGCGGGAGCGTTTCGATGATCCTTCCAGATCAGAGCGCCTCAGGGATGAGGTGTGGGAGAATCTGGACCGTAGGGGCGGAGCGGCCCGGATCCAGTTCCGGAGTCACCGGGAGGACCCTTCCATTGAAGGTCGGACACTGGAAGCGGTAGCGGCCGAGCGGGGGCTGGATCCGGTGGAGATGACTCTAGCGCTCCTCCGGGAGGGAGGTCCTGGAATCGTCTCGTTCAACATGGACGACGCCGACGTCCATGCCTTCATGCGCCAGCCCTGGAATATGATTGCCTCAGACGGTTCCTTCCCCCGCTGGGGTGAGGGGGTTCCCCATCCCCGCTCCTATGGGGCCTTCCCCCGAGTGCTCCGGAAATACGTGGTGGAAGACGGCATCCTCACTCTGGAAGACGCGGTCCGGAAGATGACATCGCTCCCGGCACTGGTGCATCGGATGGAGGATCGGGGAGTGCTGCGTGCCGGAGCAGCCGCCGACATCGTAGTCTTCGACCTGGACCGGGTCGAGGACCGGGCCACCTTCACCGAACCCCATCAGCTTTCCCATGGGATGATCCATGTGTTCGTGAACGGTGGGGCCGCCATCCGGGATGGGGAGTTCACCGGCCAGCGCCTGGGACGTGTCCTCAGGATGGAGGTGCCGCGGGCAGGAAGTTGAGAACGCCGCACCGCCACCAAGCCCTGGAATCCTTCCGGCGGCGAGCCTAGTTTTCAGGTTTTGGCCCCGTCCCGGATCCGAACCAGGAGCGAACCATGAGTTCCGTCCGCCAGTTCATGGACAAGCACTACCGCCACTTCAACGCCAGGGAGGCGGTGGCCGCCGCCCGTGCCTGGGAGGCCCACCTGGAGGCCGGCGGCAAGATGCTGGTCACCCTGGCCGGCGCAATGTCCACCGGCGAGCTGGGCATCATCCTCTCCAGGATGATCCGGGAGGGGAAGGTCCACGCCATTTCCTGCACCGGAGCGAATCTGGAGGAAGATGTCTTCAACCTCCTGGGGCACAACGAGTATGAGGTGATTCCCAATTGGCGTGCCCTCTCCGCCGAAGACGAGGTGGCTCTCTACGAGCGGGGGATGAACCGGGTCACGGACACCTGCATCCCCGAGGACATCATGCGGCACCTGGAGGCCCGCCTGGTGGCTCGCTGGAAGCAGGCCTGTGAGGAGGGTGTCCGGAAGTTTCCCTTCGAGTACCTCTACGACATCCTCCGCTCAGGCGAACTGGACCAGTACTATCAGATAGACCCGGCCAACTCATGGCTCCTGGCGGCTCTGGAGCAGGATATCCCGGTGTATTCCCCCGGCTGGGAAGACTCCACCACCGGGAACATGTTCGCCGCCAACGTTCTGACGGGGGAGCTTCCCCACCATCAGTGTTGCAAGACGGGGACGGAGCAGTTCGCCCACCTGATCCAGTGGTACCTGGCCAACAACGGTGCGGCGGAGGGGAGGCCCTCGGTGGGCTTCTTCCAGATCGGTGGCGGGATCGCCGGGGACTTCGCCATCTGCACCGTCCCCAGCATCATCCAGGACATGCAGCAGGAGGTTCCCTTCTGGGGATACTTCTGCCAGATCACCGACGCCGACGCCTCCTACGGCGGCTACTCCGGTGCGCCCCCCAACGAGAAGATCACCTGGGGCAAACTTGCTGCGGACACTCCGAAGTTCCACATCATGTCCGATGCCAGTATCGTCGCCCCTCTCATCTTTGCCTACGTCCTGGGGGACTGAGCAGGGTCCGGGGAGGCCCGCGCATCCAGCCGACAACGGCATGCTATGGACGCCTCCGCCACCCCGGACGCCTGCGGGTCATCCCTCTGGCTTCGCGCCCTCCAGGATGGCACCGAGTCTCCGGGCCTGAGCGGTGGGGATCTCGTGACGAAGGCCCCCTCTCCCCACCATTCCCCGTCCCAATAGGGTCCCGTCGTGGTGGAGCACCACAGGACCTGGGGGGAGGGTCGGGTCTTCAAGCGCACCTCCCTCCAGGAGGTGGCGCAGCTCTCCGTCAGAGAGTGTCCGGTGACGCGGTCCTGCCCTCGGATCCTCAGGGGTGGGAAGGTGTGACGCCAGCCTCCCAAGAAGGTGATTGGACGGGGTTTCCTTTCCGGAGCCGGCGGCCCGAAACGCTCTGAGGCCCAGGGATACCACGCGCCAACCGCCGTGATCTCGCCACCTCTCCACCGGCCATTCCCCGGCGGTCTGGACCCAGATGTTGTCCTTTCGAACCATCCAGCCGAATGCCTCCAGTGCCTTGGGGGAGATCCCGTACTCCTCCGTGAGAAGCCTTACTGCTCCCTCGATACGCGCGGTGGCCGCCACTTGGTCCTCATCGGGGAAGGCGGGGGGAACCGGTGACCACGCAGACTCGGTTCTACCCGTGTCTTCCTGCCGAGATGGGTGGGCCGGCTCGGAGGTCGGTCGGGGCCCGGGAGTGGAGGATGACACCGGGTGGACTCGGGACCCCGATACCTTCCGGAAGCGGGCCATGAACAGCCCCCCCGAATCCAGGTGGTGAGGGTAGACTCGCCACGTCTTGGCCAGTTCGGGCGACAACTCCACGCCGTCCCAGCGGGTCAACCCGGGCTGGTGGGGGAGATTCAGGTCGATCTCTTCCAGGATGACCGGGCACGAGTCGAGAATGCGCTGCACCACCAACTCGTTCTCTTCCGGTGCGAAGGTACAGGTAGAGTAGACGACGGAGCCACCCGGGCGGGTCAGTTCGATCCCACGGCGCAGTAGCGCATCCTGGAGTCCGGTGACGTAGACCTGGAATTCCCGGGTGCGATCCGGGAGCCGCCCACCCTGCTTCCGGTAGTTCCCTTCAGCGGAGCAGGGAGCGTCCACCAGCACCGCGTCGAAGAGGGCGCCGCCCGGAAGCTCCCTCCCGTCGGCGGCCACCACCAGCACGTTGGTGCATCCCAGACGGAAGATATTGCTCATGAGCCCCCGCAGGCGCTTCTCCTTGGGGTCCACTGCGACGAGGGGACCACGTTCACCCATGAGTTCCGCAAGATGGGCCGTCTTCCCCCCTGGGGCGGCGCAGAGGTCCAGGACCCGGTCTCCCGGGCGGGGTGCCAGGGCCAGGGAAGGGAGAGCCATGACGGATTGCTGGATGTGGACGAGTCCGGTCCAGTGCTCCAGGGTCTGGGCCACCGAATGGGGGCCTGTCTCCACCTGGAGGTAGTCGGCAAGCCCCGGCACAGGCGTTAACCTGAAGCCCTGCCGCTCCAACCGCAGAGTCACATCGGCGGGATCGGTGAGCGTCCGGCGAATCCGCAGGGAGGTGGGTTCCGGCGCATGGTTGGCTTGGAGAAAGGCTTGCCAGTCGTCCACTACCTCCCGGTATCGGAAGAGGCGTCGAGCGGATGGGGGGTGGCTCATGGGTGTCCAGTGGGACATGGATTTGGGGGAAAAGGAAGAGGGGCGACCGGGAGAACCCGGCCGCCCCTTCACCCGCCTCCTTACAGAGGCGTAATCAGCCTTCGACCTCAGGCGGCTTGGCCACCTCGGTGGGGATGAGAAGGACGGTGGCGTTGGCTCGGCGAACCACCTGCCTGCTCTCACTCCCCATGACGATCTCAGGGAGCACCCCGCGCCCATGTGTCCCCATGACCACCATGTTGTGCCGGGACTTTCCTCCCTCGGAGAAGATCTCTTCATGAGGAGTCCCCAGCCGCACCTTGCAGGAGATCTCCGCGTTCCCCGTTGGATCCATCTCCGCCGCAAGCTTCTCCAACTGAGCCATGGCTTCTTGGCGACCGTCCTGAGCCTCCACCGGGAGTACGTGAAGGAGGGTGAAGCTTCGGACGCCACGTGCAGCCAGAGCCTGGAGCCAGGGCAGAGACCGCTGCGCCGTGGTGGAGAAGTCCGTCGGGTGGACCACCCGGTCCGGCAGACCCTGCCTTCTAGCCTTGAGAGCCGCCTCGGCGTCCTGGCCCGCCGTTGCCTGGATCCGCTTCAGCATGATGGGGCGGTTGGCGCGTCGTACCAACTCCCACGCCACACTCCCAACGAAGGCCTCCCGGATCCGGGTGTGGCTCCGGGAGCCCACCACGATCACATCGGGGTCCTTGGCATCTGCCACCTTGATGAGCTCACTGGCAGGACTTCCGTTGGGGACCTCGACAGTCACCTTCAGGTCATCCTCCCTCAGCCTGTCCGCCAACTCGTTCAGGCGTTCCCTCAACTCTCCGATCTCCCGGAGCGAGTTGGAGACCGGTTCCCGGATCGGTCGGGCCACGTGGGCGAGAATGATCTCTCGGGTTCCAAACTCCCGGAGGCCCGGAAGCGTTGAGACCAGGGCCTCCGTTGCCGGGGAGAGGTCCATGGCCACCAGAACGCGCTCGAACATGAAGTTACCTCGATGATGAAGGCGGATGGGGTGAACTTGTGGGGATAAGGGGCATGGATAGCTTAGGCGGATGATCGGTGCCGGTTCCAAAAGCGACTTTGATGACGAACACCCTTCTGCCAGTTCCGTGCCTGAAGACGAACCCCCACGCGATTGGCCATAATGGCTGTCCGAGTAGGGATCCTCAAGGCGTTACAGGATATTCCGACGAGCGCATTATCGCAAACCGTCCCCGGGCAGGACAGAATGTCCCGTCGGGTGAGCGCTGGTCCGCCACTCTGCAGAATTCGCCTTGGAACGCGGGGTGACGTGGGGAAACCGAGTCTCTATACTTGGCCGCAGGTTCCCCGCAGCGGAGTTGGAGCCATCCCCACGAACCCGGTACACTCCATGAGTTCGCAACCCTCCAAGGTGGCGCGTTTACTGGATCTCCTGGCGTTTCTGTCCACCCGCCGCTTTCCCGTCTCCGGGGCCGAGCTTCTATCGCAACTCCCGGGCTACAGGGACTCCTGGGTCGACGGCACGCCGTTGGACAGGGACTCGGTTCGCAGGAAGTTCGAGCGGGACAAGAGGGAACTCCGGAGCTTGGGCGTTCCCCTGAAGGTGGAGACGAAAGACGCGAGTGAGGAGTCCCTCTACTCTCTCCGGGACCGGGATTTCTACCTGCCGGTACTGGAAATCGTGGAGGGAACCGAGGCTGTGTCTACGCAGCGGACTTCATCCATCTGGTTCTCTCCTGCTGATCTGCGCATGGTGGTGGACGGCCTCAGGAGCGTCGTGGAGCTTCCGGGGTTTCCCCTTCGTCGTGAAGCCCGAGCCGCTCTCCGGAAGTTGACGTTCGATCTGGCGGAGGCGACCGGGGACGATGAGTACCGCGTTGTGCACCTGCCTCCCTTCGACCCACACCATGTCCGGGAGACGCTGGAGGAGATCACCGCGTCACTGGAAGAGCGGCGTCCGCTGGGTTTCGAGTACTACACCATCGGCGCCGATCGCCGGGAGGAGCGGTCCGTCCACCCGCGAGGTCTGCTTTACCAGGGGTCCCGGTGGTATCTGGTGGCATGGGATCCGTCGCGTGGGGCGGAGCGTCTCTTTCGGGTTGACCGGATGTCCCAGGTGCACCGGGATGGATCCTCGCCGGTTCCGGCTTTCGAGATCCCGGCGGACTACTCCATGGACCATCTTCGGCGGAGAGACCCTTGGGAACTGGGAGAGGCCGAGGTGGAAGAGGTGGATGTGCTGTTCCGCGCGCCCCTCTCCCTGCTGGCGGAGCGGAACCGGTGGGGTGAGCCTGTGGAATCCGGCGAGGGGTACGAGACGGCTTCCCGAGACAACCTGCCCGGGGTGCTCTCCGAGGGTGCCGGTGCCAGAGCGTTCGCTCTGCGGCGCTTCCAGGTGCGGAGCCCAGGTCCCTTCCTGCGCTGGATCCTGAGTCATGGAGGGCGTGCTCGTATCGTGGCCCCTAGATCTCTCACCGAGGCGGCTGAGGCCATGCGGCAACGGGTTCTCGAGGTGCACCGGTGAGCCGCGGGGCCGAGGGCGCCCGGACGCGACTGGAACGCCTGCTCTACCTGATCCCGGCGGCGCAACGACCGGAGGGCGTCCGGATCTCCGAACTCTGCCGGATCCTGGAGGTGGCACCGCGAACCCTGCAGCGTGACATACAGCTTCTGACGGAGCGTGAGATGAATCTCACGGCCGGAACCCCGGGGTCGCTTCAGGTGGAGTGGCAGCCGGGGCAGGATCGGCTCCGGATCTGGACCCCCGGCCCATTCCGCCGGCCACCCAGGCTGTCCCGGGCGGAGGCGGCGGCCGTCGTGCTGGGCATACGAAGTCGTGCTGCAGCGCCCGGGGAGTTGGACGAGGAGAGATTCCACCGGGTTCTGGAGCGAATCCATGGCATCCTCATGGAGTCTGCCCCGGAGTCGGCGGAGCCGCCCCCGGTCTTCGATGCCTCCCTTTCCGAGCCGGATGTGGAGTTCCGGGATCTGGCCCTGGATGCCATGGCCCAGGGTCGGGCCCTAGATCTGGATTACCTCAAGCCTGAAGCCGAGGCACCCGAGTACCGCCGGCTGGCGCCCTACGCCACCGTTCATGCGGAGGGATCGTGGTATCTCCTGGGACGGGACCCGGACGCGGACGGGATGCGAGCCTTCCGTATGGACAGAATCCTTCGGATCGCGATTACCGACGAGCGGTTTCAGGTCCCCGAGGATTTCGACCCCCAGGATTACGCCCGCGAGGCCCGTCTCTTCTTCCAGGGTCCGGATGAGGCGCCTCCCGAGCCTGTTGGGGTGGTCTACTCACCCAGGATCGCTCGTTGGATCGAGGAGAGGTACCCGGGGGAGAGCCTCGCCGACGGTAGCTACCGGGTGGTGCACCCGGTGGTGAACCGGGATTGGTTGATCCGCCACGTCCTGGGATATGGTGGGGAAGCGCGGGCGGAGGGGGAGGCGGCGAAGTGGATCCGGGAGGCCCTCCAAGCGTGAACTTGCCAGAAGACCATGGGCACCGTCCATTGGGACCTTGATCCCCGACTTCTTACGTTTCCCCCTGGAGCCCGGAGTCTGTGATGCGTCCACGCCGCCCCGCCGTAATCACGGCGTTCTCCCTCCTCTTTTTGATCCCTGCTCTTCTGGGTTGCGAGCCCTCCGCTGAAGCAAATTCACCCCCGGCTCTTGGAGGCGGTGACGGGGAAGGGACCATGCGGATTGCCGTGGCAAGGTTCTCCCACGAAACCTGCACCTTCTGCCCTGGCGAAGATCCTGGGATCGAGGACTGGACTCGGATGGGACCGCCCCTGACCGGTGACGAGCTCCTCGATACCGGGGGGTACGTCGGTGGATTCGTGGACCAGGCCCGGGAATTCGGTGACGTGGAACTCGTAGGGCTGACCTCACCCCGGGGCGTCTTCGGTGGTACCTCCCGGACCTGGAACCAGGAGGAGGTTTTCGATCACTTCGTAGGCCAGATGCTGGAGGAGTTGGAGGCGGCACTTCCCGTGGACGGGGTCTTCCTCTCTGTGCATGGAGCCATGGCGGTTCGGAACATTCCCAGGCCGGAGGCGGAGATGGCTCGCCGCTTCCGAGAGGTGGTGGGGCCCGACGTGCCCATCGTGGCCACCTTCGACCTCCACGGGAATGAGGACGGAGAGTTTCTCCGGTGGGCCGACGGCTCCTTCGTCACCAAGCGCTTCCCCCACTATGACGCTTGGCTCCAGGGAGAGCGAGCCGCCCGCTACATCCGGTCCGTGATCCGGGGAACGTACCGCCCCACCACGGCGGTGCGGCGCCCTCCCATCCTCACCGCCACCGTCCTGCAGTGGACCGGGCAGTCTCCGCTCATGGATGTGATGGAGCGGGCGCGACGCTGGGAAGACCGGGAGCCGGGCGCGGTGGTCAATGTGTTCCTGGGGTTCCCCTGGTCGGATGTGCCGAACCTGGGCACCTCCATCCACGTCATGACCAACGATGATCAGGAGTTGGCCGACGCCATTGCCGACGACATGGCGGAATTCATCTGGCGGGTCCGCTCGGATTGGGCCACAGGGGAGTTCCCTCTGCCGGCGGAGGCGGTGGCCATGGCGGAAGAGGCCATCCGGACCGGCGCGACTCCGGTGGTGCTGGCGGATTACTGGGATCGTCCGGGAGACGCTACCTGGACCCTGCGGGAGTTGGTGGACCGGAATGTACCCCGGGTGCTCTACTCCGCCCTGACCGACGAGCCGGCCCTGGACTGGATCTGGGAAGAGGATCTCCAGCCTGGCGCCCCCTTCGATCGAGAGGTTGGTGGATACACGGGGGAACAGGCGGGGGAGCCGGTCCGCATCCAGGGTGAGCTGATCTGGAGGGGCCAGCGCTTCGGCTACGACCGGGTGGCGGCCATCGCCCACGGATATGGGAGCGTTCTCATCCTGGCTCCGGCCTATCAGCAGAATACGGCTCCCGGTCAGATGCGTTTCGGACCCATCGAACCCGATGACTTCGATGTGTTCGTCCTCAAGACCCGGGTGCACTTCCGGCGAGGCTTCGATGAGACGGGTTATGCGCCCACCATCATCATCGTGGACGGCCCCGGGGATTGGTTCGGGACCACTCGGCTGGAGGCGCTGGACTACCGGAATACCCGGGCCTCGGATTTCTACCCATTCGGCAACCCCCGGGATTGGCGTGACGAGGCCCCGGATCGCTGGACTGGGTCCTGATTCCCGCCGGGTCCGACAAGGGGTGTAGGTGCAGGCGAGGTGCCCACACGGGGGGCTGAGGGACCTGTTCCATCGATGGAGCAGTTTCCCCGGACCCTCCAACAAGTTTCCTGAGCAGGAAGGAGGTTGGAGAGTGGTGAATTCAAAGGGGGGAGTCCTGTTTACCGGTGCATTGGCCCTTGCCGCCCTGGCCGGATGCGATCCGGCGGGGGAGTCCAATGGTGCGGCCGGCTCGGAAACGGCGGGTGCCGTCGGGGAGGCGGATGTGCACGCCGCCTTCCTGGCCAACCTGTCGGTCCACTGCGGCGAGTCCTTTCCCGGAGTGGTGAATGCGGCGCCCGATGGAGATCCGTACTTCTCCCCCGGGCTCGAACTCACCCTCACCTTCCGGGAGTGTTCTGAGGAAGAGGTCCGGGTACCGGTCTACGCAGGGGACAATGCGTCCCGTACGTGGATCTTCACCCGCACGGGGGAAGGGGTGGATCTGCGCCACGACCACCGCTACCCGGATGGGACGCCGGAGCCCAACACCTTCTACGGGTCCTTCGTGGCTGCCCCACCGGTGGCCGTGGAGGCGCCCTCAGCCAATGCCCACGAGTTCAAGCGGGTCCGTGACGATGGCCTGGTGACCGGTTGGCGGGTGGAGATCATCCCGGGCGAGCGGTACACGTACGGCACCCAGCGCGACGGGGAGTGGCGGCACCGGTTCGACTTCGATCTGACGGAGCCGGTCCAGTGGGATCTGGAGCCCTGGGGGCACCCGTCCCTGGGCGAGGTGGCCTCGCTGGCCCCGGCTCAGGAGGAGTTCTGGGCGAATCTCGCCGCCCACTGTGGACAGGCCTTCGAGGGACGCCTGGTGGAGCGGCCGGATCCGGACCAGATCTTCGAGGGGGACGAGGTCATGACCGTGCACTTCCGGGGGTGTGGGGAGAACCGACTCGCACTTCCCTTCCATGTGGATGACAACCGGTCCAGAACCTGGCTCCTGACACGCACCACCGCGGGGATCGATCTGCGCCACGACCATCGTCACGAGGACGGATCGCCGGAGCCCAGCACCTGGTACGGCGCCCATACCCCTGGTACCGGCACGGCCAACCGCCAGGAGTTCATCCGGGCCGGAGACGGGGAGGTCCCCTCGGGATGGGCCATTGAGATCGTACCGGGAGAGCGCTACACCTACGGCACGATCCGGGATGGCCAGTGGAACTACCGGATCGACTTCGACCTAACCACTCCGGTGTCGGAGCCGCTGGCTCCCTGGGGCCACGAAGGGTCCACCGCGGCTCGCTGAGGTGGCCGGGGGCGGGGCGGTGTCCGGATCCGCCTTGCCCCCAACAGCCTCTGGACCCGAGACTCCTAAGCGGTTCCAACTCCTCGCAGCCGGCCGGCCCGAGGCGTACGATCAGCCCTCGAACACCTTCCGCTGGGCTTCGGCTTCCTCCTGGATCTTCCCGCACATCATGTCGCAGAGGGCATTCACCCGCTCATCGGAGAGGCTGTAGTGGACGTAGAGACCCTCCTTGCGCCGCTCCACGAAGCCGTTCTGGTGCAGGAGCTGGAGATGCTTGGACACATTGGCCGGGTGGAGTCCGGTTCGCTCAGCCAGTTCCCCCACGGTGGATTCGCCTCGCCGGAGCGTGTCCAGGATACAGAGCCTGGCCGGTTCCGAGAGGGCCTTGAAGCGATCTGCCACCATCTCGAGGAGTTGGGGCGGCATGGGATTGTCACTGATGGCCATGGTGCGTCCTTGCCCGGACGGATGAGACCGGGACCCGGAGGCTGAGCCACCGTCCCGCCGAGGCGGTGGGGCCGTCCGGAGCCCTTCCGCCGCTGGCACCAAAGATGACAGAGGTAGAGGGCGGAGTCCAATGCCTGGTATCCATGGACCTGGCGATGGGTTCGCTCCCGTGGGCCGGCCGGTGTAGATCGGGTGCCTTTTTTGGTTCTTCGGGGTTACTATAAATGGCTACGCTCCGGACGCTTTTTGGCTCCGAGTCCACCTCCCCCGGCCCGCGCCGCGCCTGTTAGTCATATGGATATTCGAAACATCGCCATCATCGCCCACGTGGACCACGGCAAGACCACTCTGGTGGACAAGATGCTCCGCCAAGCCGGGGTCTTCCGGGACAACCAGGAGGTCCAGGAGCGGATCATGGACTCCAATCCCCTTGAGCGGGAGCGGGGGATCACCATCCTGTCCAAGAATACGGCGGTTCGGTGGGGCGACGTGAAGATCAACATCGTCGATACTCCGGGACACGCTGACTTCGGTGGCGAGGTAGAGCGAATTCTCCGGATGGTCGACGGCGTTCTCCTGTTGGTGGACGCCGTTGAGGGGCCCATGCCCCAGACCCGGTTCGTCACCCGGAAGGCGCTGGAGCTGGGCCACATGCCAGTGGTGGTCATCAACAAGGTGGACCGGGACGCCAGTCGTCCCCAGGAGGTCTACGATGAGGTTCTGGAGCTCTTCATGGAGCTTGAGGCCTCGGACCGGCAGCTTGACGCCCCCTTCCTGTATGCCTCGGGGCTGGACGGGTGGGCGGCGACAGAGCCGGGGGTGAGGGGTGATTCGCTGGGTCCCCTGTTCGACGCTATTCTGGAGTACGTTCCCGCTCCCACTGCAGATGCTGCCGGCCCGTTCCAGATGCTGGTCTCCACCCTGGATCACTCCAGCTATGTGGGGCGGATTGCCATCGGTCGGGTGGAGCGGGGGCGCGTCGCCAAGGGCGATTCCGTCGCGCTCCTCCCCTTCGGCGAGCCGGGACCGGTGGCGGAGGCGGAGAGCCGTCGGGCCCGGGTGACCAAGCTCTTTTCCTTCCAGGGGCTCGAGCGGGTTGAGGTCAACGAGGTCGAAGCCGGGGACATTGTGGCCCTCTCCGGGATCGAGGAGGTGGAGATCGGCCAGACCCTCACCGATCCCCTGCACCGGGAGCGACTTCGGGGGATCCAGGTGGAAGAGCCCACCCTTTCGGTGGATTTCACCGTGAACAACTCCCCCTTTGCCGGGCAGGTGGGGAAGTTCGTCACAACCCGCCAGCTCCGAGACCGCCTCATGCGGGAGTTGGAGCGGAATGTGGCACTCCGGGTTGAGGACACCGACCAGACCGACACCTTTTCGGTATCGGGGCGGGGCGAACTCCACCTCTCCATCCTCATGGAGACCATGCGCCGAGAGGGATACGAGTTCCAGGTGTCGCGGCCCCGGGTGATCGAGAAGCGGGGGCCGGACGGCACCCGCTTGGAGCCCTACGAGGAGGTACTCATCGATGTCCCTGATGATATGGTCGGGACCGTGATGGAGCGCCTCGGGCCCCGGCGGGGAGAGATGCGAGACATGCGGGCCACCGGCACCGGCACCACCCGCCTTGTATTCCGTATCCCGGCCCGGGGACTCTTCGGGTACCGTTCCGAATTCCTCACCGACACCCGTGGGGAGGGGGTTCTGAACCACCACTTCCTGGAGTATGCCCCCCACGCGGGCCCGATCCAGGGCCGCAGGAAGGGGGTGCTGGTGGCGGACCGGGAGACGGAGGCACTGGCCTATGCCCTGTTCAACCTACAGGAACGGGGTAGCATGTTCATCGGTCCGGCAGCCCGGGTCTACACCGGGATGATCGTGGGGGAGCACGTGCGCCCCGGCGATCTGGATGTGAATGTGGGGAAGGGGAAGAAGCTCACCAACATGCGGGCCGCCGGCTCCGACGACAACATCCGTCTGGAGCCGCCCCGGGTCCTGACGTTGGAGCTGGCCCTCGAATTCATCGACGATGACGAGCTCATTGAGGTGACCCCGGACGCTATCCGTCTCCGAAAGAAGGAGTTGGACGCCAATCGCCGGAAGAAGGCACAGAAGGCCCAGGCCGCCGCCGGTTGAGGTCGCCTCCTGGCCCGGATTCGTTGCGAACAGATGGAGTTGATTGACCATGATGACCGCTGAGCGATATGCCGCCGCCCCCACCTTCCCCCAATATCTCCGGGAGGTGAAGGCGAACAGGGACCTCTGGCACGGTCTCTTCGAGCGCGCCGCGCTCCCTATGGATCTTCTGGAGCAGGTCCGGACCGTGGAGGGAAGTTGGAAGCTGGCGGTGCTTACGGAAGACTGGTGCGGCGACGCGGTGAACTCACTGGTCTGGGTGGCTAGGTTGGCGGAGATGATGCCGGAGGTGGAACTCCGCGTCTTCTCCCGGGACGGGAATCCGGATCTCATGGACGCCCATCTCACCGATGGGACGGCTCGGTCCATTCCGGTGGTCATTGCCTATACCGACGACTTCCGGGAGGTGGGCTGGTGGGGTCCCCGTCCCACCGAACTCCAGCGGTGGGTCAAGGAGGAGGGTCTCAAGCTCCCGGTGGACGAGCGCTACCTGGAGGTCCGGCGCTGGTACGCCCGGGACCGGGGCCGAAGCACCGTGGAGGAGATCCTCTCGCTCCTGGGGACACCCGCGGGAGCGGGTCGGCGCTGACAGGGCGAGCCCACCATGCATGACTGGTGGTGGGTCAGGGGATCCGGCCGGCTTCCCTGAGAAGGCGAACCACCTCGGTGATGGGGATTCCCTCCGCCGTGCTACCTCCGACGCCCTGGACGGTTTCGGCCTTCAGGACCGAATTGAGGACCGCCTCCTCTGTGGCCTCCACCACCGCCTGGAATAGGGGTGAGGTGGCAGAATTGGCCAGGTCCGCCACCGTGGGAAGCGCCTCTCCCGGGGTTCGCCGTACCTCCGGGGCCGTGGAGAAGGCCACGATGTAGTCTCCGGAGCCGTTTCCGGCGAAGGATCCGGTCCGAGCGAGCCCCATCATGGCCCTTGACGCAAGGCGTTCCAGATTCCGGTCCGAGAGGGGGGCGTCGGTGGCGATGACGATCATGATGGACCCGTCACCCTCGTCGGCCTCCACATCGCCCCGGAATGAGTAGCGACCCAGCGCTTCTCCAACCCGTACTCCGTCCACGGTGAGGAGCCCTCCGAAGTTGGACTGAACCAGGACTCCCACCCGGTAGCCCCCGAGGGACTCGGGGAGGACCCGGGAAGATGTGCCGATCCCCCCCTTCCATCCGAAGGCCCGGGTTCCCGTGCCGGCCCCCACCGACCCTTCCTCCACCGCACCGGTGGTGGCCCCCTCCAGCGCCGCAACCACGTGCTCAGCGCGGATGGGGCGCGCCCGGATATCATTCAGTCCTCCGTCGTTGGTTTCGCCCACCAGAGGGTTGATGGAGCGAACCCCCTCCATCCCGGGACGGGCCAGGAGCCACTCTACCATGGCGTCGGCGGCCTGCCACACGCAGAGGGTACAGGTGAGGAGGATGGGAGTCTCCAGCTCTCCAAGCTCCCGGACCTGGGTCACCCCCACCAGCTTCCCGAACCCGTTGCCCACATGGATGGCGGCGGGGACGCGTTCCCGGAAGAGGTCGCCGGAGTGGGGAAGGATGGCTGTGACTCCAGTGCGGACCGAGTCCCCTTCGACCACGGTGGTCTGTCCCACCAGCACGCCCTCCACATCCGTGATGGCGTTGGCCTCACCGGGCGAGAAGATGCCGATGGAGAGGCCCAGGTCCCGGGCGCGGGGGCGATCCTCGCCGCTCATCTCCGCCATCTGTACCTCTGTCTGGGCCTGGGCGTGGAGGTGGGGTGCGTCCAGAACGACCGTGCCTCCCATGATGAGGAGAGGAAGGAGGGCCACCACGAGGGGACCGCGAACGAGGCCGGAGACGATGGGGACCCGGAGAATGGGGAGGGGGGTGGCCCCTCGGGCGCTCTGGTCAAGGTCCACGGTCCGTTGGTAGGTGGCTTCTGTGCGCATGGATCGGGAGGCTCCGGATCTGGATTGGGGTTCCCGGGGCGTTCCATGGCCAACCGCGGCCCTCAGCCCCGGGGGAGGGTATCGATAAGCATGAACCCCAGGAGCACGGGCTGGTAGCCCAGGGATCCCAGGAAGACCTTCCTCAGGGCGACCCTCTCCATGGTCCGTGCGGCCTGGAGTGTCCAGACCAGCAGAATGGCGCCCAGCACCAGAGCTCCGGTGAAGTAGATCCACCCGGTGAGCTGGATGAGGGTGGGCACCAGGCTCACAGGAAGAAGGGCAGCCGTGTAGAGCACCATCTGGCGGGCGATGATTCGCCCGTCGCGGTCGGCCGGCGGCGTCAGGTAGAAACCGGCCCGGGCGTAGTCTTCCCGAAGGAGCCATGCCAGGGCCAGAACGTGGGGGAGCTGCCAGAGAAAGGCGATGGCGAAGAGCACGAGACCGCCCAGGGTAACGGTCCCGGTTGCAGCGCTCCACCCGATGAGAGCGGGCATGGCGCCTGGAATCGCTCCCACCAGCGTCGCCGAGTAGGAGCGTGATTTGAGCGGGGTATACGCTAGGTTGTAAGCCGCCGCCGAAAAGAGGGTCAGCGCCGCCGGGAGCCAGCCTAGCGTTCCCAGTAGGTATCCCGTTCCCAGGATCAGGAGGAGGCCCCCGAAGAGCAGGGCTTCCGTGGGGGAGACGCGTCCGGAAGGGATGGGTCGACGCCGGGTCCGGAACATGAGGCGGTCCAGATCCCGCTCCAGATACTGATTGAGGGCCAGAGCTCCCCCGGTGGCCAGCACTGTTCCCAGAAGGGTGTGGAGCACCGGAAGCAGCGCCGCCTCCCCCCCTGCGGCCACGAAGTAGGAGACCCCCGCCGTCATCATGACGAAGCCGGCGATCCCGGGCTTGGTCAGTTCATAGAATGCCCGGACGCGACCACTCTCCGACACCACCGAAGTGGCTGTGCTGTCGGCGCCCGGGGAGGGCGCTTCGGTGGGGGAGGCGTCAGCGGATGCCATGACCGAGGGGGTTCTGGGAGGGGGGGTCGGGGCGGCGCCGGGGGTTGCCCGGCTCACCCGAAGGCGGGGCGGGACAGCTCCGGGGCCTGGGAAAGTTCGTGGGAGGTGGGAGGGGGCGCAAGCGGTGCGATCCTGGCAGGAATTCTTCCTTGCGCCAACAGGAATTGGTCTTACTTTCGGGGGGGAACCCGGTTCCGGAGTCGGTCCCGACCATCCCTGATCGGGGGGCGGATCCTGCGTGATCAAAGTTCCCCGAGTCTTCCATCCTGACCCGACCTCCCATCCCATGGCCTCTTCGTCCAGCCCCAACGGTTCCTCGTTTTCCCCCCTGGGGTTTGCCCTTGTGCTCACCGTCTTCTTCGTCGCCGGATCGGCCATGAGCCTGCTGATCTGGGGCACCCTCAGCGACTTCATGGCGGGGCGCCCGGTTGAGGGAGGCCTCTTCCTCCTGGCCCTTGCTGTGCTGGGCGTCTTCGTTGGTTTTGCCTGGCTGATGGCCCGGTATCTCCAGAGCCGCCTGCCCTGGGAGTGAGACGTCCCACTCCCTTCACGATTCCCCATCAGAGTGCGTATTCATGACCCCCGAGTCTTCCACCGGAAGCCAGCCGCAGGGGGAGCAGGACGAGACGCTCCCTCCGCCCACCGGCACCCTCTTCCTCCTCATGCTCTACATCATGGCCATGGCCGGGATGTGGCTTTCCATCTACTTCGAGTTCATCGGGAGGTAATGGGATGAACGTCAAGAAAGTGGAGATGGTGTTCCTCTCCCTCTGCGCCTCCATGCTCCTGGTCTTCCTCCTGGCGCTCTTCTATTCGGCCTATGGGATGGGGATGCACCTGCCCGGGGTGGAGGCAACGGTGGATCCCCGCGAGGTAAGGCAAACCGCCCCCTTCGACGAACCGGGGCTCCGGGAGGTGGGTGAGGGACAGTATGAGGCGGTCTTCCTGGGGTTTGCCTGGGGCTTCCAGCCCCGGGAGATCACGGTGCCGGCAGGCTCGGAGGTGACCTTCATCGCCACGGCCACCGATGTGATCCACGGATTCCATGTGGAGGGGACTCGCGTGAACTTCATGCTCATTCCCGGCCAGGTGGCCCGCCAGAGCTACACGTTCCGGGAACCTGGGGAACACCTCATCATCTGTCATGAATTCTGTGGTGCCGGACACCATCTCATGTATGCCAGGGTGATCGTCGAATGAATACCTCAACCTTCAATGCTCCTGTGGTGGAGAGCCCCGACGGGTTCCACCTGGGCGACGGTCACCGTCGTGTCATCGCCTGGATGATCTACCTGGGGTTCGCGGCCCTGGCCATCGGGATCATCAACGGTCTCGGTCAGGCGCTCAACTACGCCCGCATCGACATCCTCCAGTACTTCCCGGGGATGCGCGACTACTACCAGGGGCTGACGGTCCACGGGGTGGTGAACGCCATCGTCTTCACCTTCGCCTTCACCAACGGCTTCCTGGCCCTCACCACTTCCCGGGCACTGGCCAGGCAGCTCCCCCTAGCGGCGCTGTGGGTGGTGTTTGGCCTCATGGTGGCGGGGTTCGCGCTGGCGGGGTTCTCCATCGGCACGGGACGGGCCTCTGTCCTGTACACCTTCTACTCCCCATTGCAGGCCCACTGGAGCTTCTACCTGGGGCTCGTACTCCTGGTCGTCAGCACCTGGGTGACGGCGGGGATCCTCTTTGTCGCCCTGGCGGGGTGGCGGAGGGAGAATCCCGGCAAGCGGATTCCCCTCATGGCCTACATCTCGGTGGCTACCTACGGGATGTGGGTACTGGCGTCGCTGGGAATCGCCGTTTCGGTAGTGGGCATCCTCCTACCCTGGTCACTGGGCCTGGTGGCCACGGTGGACCCCCTCCTGACCCGGACCCTCTTCTGGTTCAGCGGCCACCCCATCGTGTACTTCTGGCTCCTGCCGGCCTACGTGTCCTGGTACGTGATGGTCCCCCGGCATGCCGGAGGCAAGCTCTTCAGCGACCCCCTAACGCGGGTCGTGTTCATCATGTTCCTCCTCCTCTCCATCCCCACCGGCTTTCACCATCAGTACACGGATCCGGGGATCAGTGGTGGGATGAAGGCCATCCACGCCGGTCTGACCTTCGGCGTCTTCTTCCCTTCTCTGGTCACGGCCTTCTCGGTCATGTACGCCCTGGAGATCGGAGGGCGTCGCCGGGGGGGCTCCGGCCTCGTGAACTGGTTCGCTCGGCTGGACTGGAAGAACCCGGCGCTGGTGGCACAGCTACTGGCCATGCTCAGCTTCACCCTGGGCGGAGCCACCGGTCTCATCAACGCCTCCTACAATCTGAACCAGGCCATCCACAACACGGCCTGGGTGCCGGGTCACTTCCACATGACGGTGGGCTCGGCGGTCACCATGTCCTTCTTCGGTATCGCGTACTGGCTGATTCCGTATCTGACCCGCAGGGAGCTGGTGGGGAAGGGGATGGCGCTGCTGTCATCGTGGGTGTACTTCATCGGGGTCCTGGTGATGGCCAGGGGGCTCATCTCCGGAGGTCTCGACGGAATGCCCCGGCGCACGCTCATCATGGAAGCTCCGTACACCAAGGAAGGATGGGAGCTGGCGGGCCTTCTCACCGGGCTGGGCGGGACCCTCATGTTCATCGGCGGGGTTCTCTTTTTCGCCGTGTTGGCGGGAACGGTGCTCTTTGGAAAGAAGACGGAAGGGGAGCCGGACATCCCCTTCACCGTCACGCATGAGGCGCCGGCGGAGACTGGCTGGGAGGTGAAGCTGGACCGGTTCCGCTACTGGATCATCGCGGCGGTGGTCCTGGTCCTCATCGCCTACGGACCCTTCTTCGCATCGTACCTGCCGGGGGCCTTCACTTCGCCGCCTTATCGGTTCTTCTGATCCTCGGTTTCCGCTCCTCGTCGGAGTGGGAAACCATCCGGGGTCCCGGATCGTATTAGAAGGCCGGGGGGTGGAGTTTCCACCCCCCGGATTCCTTCAAGCAGTGAGGTGAGATGGCAGGGGAGCCCATCGGGGGGCGACGGGGCGACGGTACAGAGCCCCCCCCCGGGAACGCCCTCCAGGAGCGCCCTGACCTTGGGGAGCGCCGGAAGGGGGAGAGGCGGGTCTGGTTCCGGGCCGGGGCTGCCTCTCTGATCCTGCATGTCCTGGCGGTGCTCCTCTGGCCCTCGGGCGGGTTGCCCGATTCACCCTTCTCAGCCGCAGGAGCCAGGGAGCAGGACGAAGATCCGGCGGAGGGGATCATGCGGGCGGTGGCGCTCAGTGCGGCGCCCGCCGATCCCATCCAGCCGCCGCCGGTCCCCACCTTCGAGCTCGATGTGCCCGAGCCCCCGGAGACCGAGCCGGATGCAACGCCGGAGATCGCCTTGGAGGAACCGGAGGTCCCGGACCCGGCCGGCGGCGCCACCGTGGGTTCAGACGATGACGACGAGCCCACCGGACTCCCAGGCGCGACCGGAGCCGGCGATGCGGGGACTGGAGACGAGGGGCTGACCCGCCTTATTCCACCCACCCCCCGTGGCATGATCATCCCGCCGACGAACCGGAGTCTTCGGGGCACGCAGGTGGAGGTCTGGGTCTTCGTGGATGAGGCGGGACGGGTGGTTCCCGACTCCACCCGACTCGAGCCGCCTACCTCGGACCGACGCTTCAACGAGCAACTCATTCGGGAGGCCGCCCAGTGGCTCTTCCAACCCGCCAGGCGTGGCAGCGACACCGTGGCCTCCTGGTTCCCCTATACCATCAGCATGTAGACCGGGCAATACCGAAGCGATGATCTCGGTTTCCAATCTAGCCATGGGGTTCGGTGGCCGCAGCCTATTCTCCGGAGCGTCCTTCCAGTTGAATCCGGGAGAGCGGTACGGCCTTGTGGGCGCCAACGGTTCCGGCAAGACGACGCTCCTGAAAATCCTGGCCGGCGAGATGGCCCCATCGGAGGGGGCAGTCTCCATCCCTTCCCGACTTCGGGTGGGAACCCTGCGTCAGGATCACTTCACCTTCCAGGAGGAGTCGATTCTGGATGTGGCACTCATGGGGAACCAGGAGCTCTGGGAGGCATTGGTGGAGCGTGAGCGGATCCTGGCCCGTGCCGAGGAGAGCTTCGACGCCGAGGCCTACGCTCGGGTGGAAGAGGTGGTGCAGCTCCACGATGGCTACACTGCCGAGGCACGGGCCTCCACTATCCTGGAAGGGCTCGGGATCCCGTCCGAGGTGCATCGGAACCCCATCTCCACCCTCTCAGGCGGCTTCAAGCTCAGGGTTCTCCTGGCGCAGGTTCTGGCCGGCAATCCGGACGTGCTGCTTCTGGACGAGCCCACCAACCATCTGGATATTCTCTCCATCCGCTGGCTCGAGGAGTTCCTGGGTCAGGTCCGGGGCCCTTTGGTGGTCATCTCCCACGACCACCAGTTCCTGGACAATGTGGCGACCCACATCCTGGACGTGGACTACGAGACCGTCCAGCTCTACCCCGGTGGGTATTCGGACTTCGTCACGGCGAAGTCCGAGGAGCGGGAGCGTCGCCGGAAGGAGATCGCCGGGCGGGAGAAGGAGATCGCCCACCACCAGCGCTTCGTGGACCGGTTCCGGGCCAAGGCCAGCAAGGCCCGACAGGCTCAGAGTAAGCTCAAGCTCATCGAGAAGCGATCCGAGGCGCTGGAAGACCTTCCGGAGAGCTCCCGCCGCTATCCCAACTTCCGGTTCGAATCGCAACGTCCCAGTGGGAAGGACGTCCTGAAGGTACGAGGAATCCGTAAGTCCTTCGGCGATCGGGAGGTGCTCCCCGGGGTGGATCTGGAGGTGGCCCGGGGCGATCGCCTGGCCATCCTGGGACCCAACGGGATCGGCAAGTCGACGCTCCTCAAGATCCTGGTGGGGGACCTGGATCCGGATGACGGCGAGGTGGAGTGGGGCTATGAGACCCACCCCGGCTACTTCTCCCAGAACATCAGGGAGCGGTTCGGGGAGCCGGACCAGACCGCCGAGGACTGGATCTGGCGACACTGCCCCGGTCGGGATCGGGGGTTCGTCCGGGGACACATGGCCCTCATGCTCTTCTCCGGGGATGACGCTCTCCGCAAGGTCGGGACCCTGTCAGGGGGAGAGGCGGCGCGCCTGGTCTTCAGTCGACTGGCGCTGGATCGGCCCAACGTCCTGGTGCTGGATGAGCCCACCAACCATCTGGACATGGAGGCCATCGAAGCCCTGGTGGAGGGGCTGGACAGCTTTGAGGGCACGCTCCTCTTCGTCTCCCACGATCGGTGGTTCGTGGAACAGCTGGCGACCCGGATCCTGGAGATCACCCCTGAGGGTTTCAGGGACTATCGTGGGCGCTACCAGGAGTATGTGGAGCGGCGGGGCCATGACCACCTGGACGCCGATAAGGTGGTGCTGAAGGAGCGACGGGACGAAGCTGACCGGAGGCGAAGTGGATCCAATGGGAAGGGTGCCCCGGACGCTCGGCGCCGCGGGCGGGATGCCGCCGCCCGGGTCAGCCGCCTACGGGATCGGTCCCGGACCGTGACGGCACGCATCGAGAAGGCGGAGGAGCGTCTCGGTGAGATCGACGGGGCCTTTGCGGATCCCGGCTACTTCCAGACTGCCGACCCGGAAGAGGTCCGGGTGCTGGAGGCAGAACGGGAGCGAATCTCCCGGGAGGTAGACGAGCTTATGGAAGAGTGGGAAGAGGTGGAACGCGCACTGGAGGAGGCCAGATGATCGTGCTTTGGACGGCCCTGACACTGGGCCTTGCCGGTGTGACGGCGGAGGCGGTGGCCTCGCCTACTGTCCACTCCTCTCCCTCACCGGTGGTTGAGGGCTGGGCCTTGGCGAATGCCGCGCCGGATACCCTGCGTTTGCCCGCGGGATGGCCCGAGGCGTTCCCTCACCTACCGGCGGGTGGGCGCCTCGCCGGTGTCACGGAAGTGCCCCGGGAGTTCCTCTCAGGGAGGATCGAGGGGCCCTACCACATTGTCACAGTGGCCCTGGACATGGACGCAGGCGAGGCCCACCGAGCCTATCGGAACGCCCTGGCAGAGGCCGGGTGGGAGATCGATGAGGCTCTCACCAACGACGGCTCCCGTCCCGGGACTCCCACCGTGGCCTTCGCGGGCCACGGTCACCTGGGCGACGTGCGGTTCGAAGTGGTGGCAGGCTTCACCCTGGCTACCATCCACCTGCGGACGGTACCGGAGCAGGCTCCCTAGAGCTCGGCGATCCGCCTGAGGAACTCCCGGACCTCCACCGTGTCCTGGAGTTGATATCCGGCGTGGGTGGGGCGGGGGACGTCGGTCACCACCACTCCGAGCCCCTGTTCTCCCAGGATCCGGAAGGCGTCTTCGTCGGTGGTGTCGTCCCCCACGTACAGGGGCATCACCTCGTCACCATCCAGCCCCAGCGCTTCCCGGAGCCAGAGGATCGCCTTCCCCTTGTCCCAATCCAGGTCTGGACGGATCTCGAAGACCTTCTTGCCATCAGCGACCCGAAGCTCCGGGTGGTTGGCCACCGCCGCGGTGACGGCCTCCTCTACCCGGCCCACCTCGTCCTCTGCCACCATCCGGTAGTGGACCGCCACGGTGAAGCGCTTCGGCTCCACCACCGTTCCCTCTACATCCGCCAGTTCGCCCTCCAGATGGTCGGTGAGTTCCTCGATCAGGGGGAGGACCTCGGCGGCAACCTCATGCCGGATGGGCTCGGAGCCGTCATCCTCACCCGTGGAGGCGGCTTCGATGTCGTAGCCATGACTCCCGGCGTAGTTCAGGCCATCCACACCGACGAGCCGAGCCACATCGTCCCGACCGCGACCGCTCACCACCGTCGTGGGGTAGCGAGTGGCCAGCGTCCGCACGACCTCCTGGGTCTCCGGGGGGATCACGGCCTGGTCCGGTCGGGATACAATGGGGGTGAGGGTCCCGTCATAGTCCAGGAAGATCGCCGGCTGAAAGGTGCGGAAACGCTCGGCCAGGGCAGGCCAGTGCTCCAGCGCCGAGGGGCGGCGTTCGCTGGCTTCCGAGAACCACCGATCCAGCAGGTCGAGGGTCAGGTCGCCCATGCCCGCACGGGTGACAGCAAGGTGCGCCCCGGCATCCCGGAGGGCGATACGGTGCTCGTCGCTCTCGGCGACGCCCACCACCAGTCCGAATTCACCCCGGCGTCCAGCCTCCACGCCTGAGCCGGCATCCTCGAAGACGATGCTCTGTGCCGGCCCTGAATCGACCCTCCTGGCCGCTTCCACGAACATGTCGGGGTCCGGCTTGCCGGAGAGGCCCAGTTCCCGGAGTGTCTCCCCATCCACCCGGGCCTCGAAGAGGTCCAGGACCCCGGCTCGCTCCAGGATCCTCCGGCAGTTCCGGCTCGATGAAGCCACCGCGACCCGTAGCCCGGCGTTCTTCAGATTTCGGATCAGGGCCAGGGTCCCCTCGATGATCTCGGCCCCTTCCCGGTCCAGGATCTCGTTGAACAGCCGGTCCTTTCCGTTGGCCAGTCCGCAGACGGTCTCTATTCCCGGCTCATCCTCCGGCGTTCCGAAGGGGAGTTCGATGCCCCGATGCTGGAGGAAGGCATCCAGTCCCTGGTAGCGGGGCTTTCCGTCCACATGGTTGCGGTAGTCGTCCGGGAGTCGGAAAGGAGCCAATTCGGCCCCCGGGTCGGGGGAGCGTTCACGCAACTCCTCCAGATAGCTGTCGATGAGTTGCTTCCACGCCTCTGCGTGGACGCGGGCGGTGTCGGTGATGACTCCGTCCATGTCAAAGATGGCGGCTTGGAATTGGAACTCTCGGCTCATGGATCTCCCGGAAGCAGGTGGTGGATTGGAAAGGGTGGAGGTGGTGAGGCCGGTGGTCCGGCTCACTCAGTACAACTTCCAGAGCCGCGCAGGTCAACCCGCCACGTCGGAGGAGCGGCGGCGCGGGGCTGCCTCCAGGACCTCCGGGTCCAGTGCCGGAAGGGCGACCCCAAGGGCGCTGCCCAGGGCATCCCACTCCTTCAGCCACCAGCGGGCGTCCCCTTCCCCCTCCTGGGCTCGCCCCATCCGGTACGGGTACTCATCTTCCAGGAGTCGGAAGTAGACGTTCTGGGCCCTCCAGAGGTCGGTGGCGAAAGGCAGGGAGCGGATGAAGTCCAGGACGCGCCGTGTCCGGATCATCTGTTCCGCATCATCCGGCGCCTCGGCCAACTTCACAAGGAGGCGCTCCACTGCGGCACCGGCGGCAAGCCCCAGGACTTCCCGATCCACCCGGAGACCGGTGAGCTTCGCCTCATGGAAGAGACTCTCCAGGCGGACGGGATCGGGCTCATCCTCATTCAGTGCCCGTTCGAGCCGGGTATTGAGCACGAACTCCCCGGCGGCCCGGAATGGACGAGGCTGGGGGATGCTCAGGTCCGCCAGGAATCTCATGAGGGGCATGCGACTCTCATACAGCGAGCCGAGGGTCTGCTCCGCATCCCCGAGGGACGTTTCAAGGATCCGGTGGACCACACGCTCCTGCTCGTCCCGGAACAGGGAGTTGAGGGAGTAGGTGGAGGCGCTGAAGTCCCGGTCCAGGAACCGAATGATGTCCAGCGTGGAGCCTTTCTCGAAGGCGTCCACCAGGTCGGCGACCCGGTCCCTGTGGCCCGGCATGCTCCCCAGAGGTCGCACCCCCCCCACCAGGTGGTGATCGCCCATGTGGAGCACGCCGTAGCTGAACCGTTCCGTTGAGCGAGTGATCACGGAGGTCACCCGAAGTCGCCCCAGCTCAAAGCGAATCCCTCCCGCCGTCAGGCGCTGGTGTTCGTCCACCCTCACCGAGTAGCAGTAGATCCGGTGCTCGGTGCCCACCCCGTTATCGCCGTTCCTGAAGATGGACGAGACCGCGTGGTGGGCTCCCACCCGGTCAAGCCCCATCCGCTCCGGTGCGATCCGCGTGCGGTAGAGGTCCGCTCCGGACCCCAGGCCGGTGACGCTGCTCCGGGCTCGGGCCAGGAGCCCCAGGAATTCCTCCTCCACATCCTCGGTGAAGAGGACGTCGTAGAGTTGGATGGCCCGGGCAGCATACCGGAGTACCTGGAGCGTCTCAATGCGCCCCAGATCGTCGAAGAACCAGCCGCAACTGGTATACATGAGCATGGCGTTGCGCTGGAGCTCCAGGAGCTTAAGCGCCCGGACGGTCTCCCCTTGATCCAGGGGGCGCCCGGCCTCACGCTCCAGGAACCCGGCCACATTTCCATGATCCCGATCCAGGACCACATCGATGTAGCGGTCCCTCGCCCCCCAAGGGTCGTTCAGAAGACCCTTGCACGCCTGTTCATAGGCGGGATTCAGGCGGTCCCTCAGTTGGTCCAGGGCCTCCCGGAGGGGCTTCCGCCAGCTCTGTCGCCACTCGGCATTGCTCCCGTCGCTGCACCCGCAGTCGGAGCGCCAGCGCTCGACCCCGTGGACGCAGCTCCACGACGAGTCTTCCAGGATCCTGGCCTCCCAGGTCGGGGGCTGCCGTTCCAGATATTCGGCGTAGTTGGTCAGCCGAACATTCCGGCTGTCTTCAATGATCTTGAGGGCGTAGGAAAGCGCCATCTCGCCGTGTCGATGGTGGTGCCCGTAGGTCTCACCGTCGGTGGCGATATGGTTCAGGGATCCGGGACCCCGGGCGCTGCCACCAGCATCCATGAGGCGACGCGCCAGGGTGTGCCCGTCGCTCAGAAGCCGCTCAAAGGCCACCGCCCGGGAGAGCCCCCCATCGTAGAAGAAGACCGCAATGCTTCGCCCTGACGGCAGCGGTACCCGGTATGCCCGGGACGGATCGACGCGCTCACCCCGCACATCGATCCAACCGTCGTGGTCCGGAGGCCGGACCGCCTCTGCCTGCCGCGGGGCCAGGATGGTGAAGCGGATTCCCGCCTCGGCCATGAGCTCCAGCGACTCCACATCCACTGCGGTCTCAGGGAGCCACATACCCTGCGGAAAGCGGCGGAAGCGGTTCTCGAAGTCCCGGATCCCCCAGAGGATCTGGGTCTGCTTGTCACGGCGGTTCGCCAGCGGGAGGATCATGTGGTTGTAGGCCTGGGCAATGGCCGATCCATGTCCGCTGAAGTGTTCGGCGCTCCTGCGATCCGCCTCCAGGATCGCCTGATAGGTATCCGGCGCCGCCTTCTCCATCCACTGCAGGAGGGTGGGGCCGAAGTTGAAGCTGATCCGGGCGTAGTTGTTGACGATGCGGGAAATCAGACCCCGCTCGTTGAGGATCCGGGAGAAGGCGTTGGGGGCATAGGACTCCTTGTCTATCCGCTCATTCCAGTCATGGTAGGGGTGCGCCGATTCCTGGCGGAGGATCTCCTCGAGCCAGGGGTTCTCTCGGGGCGGCTGATAGAAGTGACCGTGGATGCAGACGTAGCGTTCGCTCACGATTCCCGACTCATTGCTCGTTCCAGGGGAGTTCCCAGTCCGGGGAGGTAGCCCCGGATCAGCCCTTTGTCCTCAGCACCAACATGGAGAGGGGGGGCAGCGTCAGGACCACCGAGTGATCCTGGGCATGAAAGGGGATAGGCACGGCATCCACTCCCCCCAGGTTCCCCCACCCACCGCCACCGTAGGCCGCGGCGTCGGTATTCAGCACCTCGGCCCACCGCCCCCCCTTCGGCACCCCGATCCGGTGATTCTGCCGGGGAACCGGAGTGAAGTTGAAGACGGCCAGGACCGGAGGCGCATCCCCGCTCGGCTCCTTTCGGAGGAAAGCCAGGACACTCTGGTCCCGATCGCTGGCATCGATCCATTGGAAACCGTCCGGTTCGAAGTCCGAGCTGTGGAGAGAAGGCTCTCCACGGTACAACCGATTCAGGTCCCGGACCAGACGCTGGAGGCCCCGGTGGCCAGGATCGTCCAGCAGGTGCCAGTCCAACCCGCTCTCATGATTCCACTCCTTCCACTGACCGATCTCACCGCCCATGAAGAGTAGCTTCTTCCCGGGCTGCAGGTACTGCCACCCCAGGAGCAGCCGCAGGTTGGCCCGCTTCTCCCAGTCGTTGCCAGGCATCCGACCCAGGAGAGACCCCTTCCCATGGACCACCTCGTCGTGCGAGAGGGGGAGCATGAAGTTCTCGTTGAAGGCGTAGATCCCCCGGAAGGTCAGCTCCTCATGATGGTGTCGGCGGTGAATCGGATCTCTGGAGATGTACTGGAGGGAATCGTGCATCCACCCCATGTCCCACTTCATCCCGAACCCCAGGCCTCCCACGTAGGTGGGGCGGGAGACCATGGGCCAGGCGGTGGATTCCTCGGCAATGGTGTGGACGTCGGGATAGGCGGCGTAGATCTCGGTGTTCAGTCGGCGAAGGAAGTCGATGGCCTCCAGATTCTCCCTTCCTCCGAACCGATTCGGGATCCACTCCCCTTCCTTGCGGGAGTAGTCCAGGTAGAGCATGGAAGCCACTGCATCCACCCGGATTCCATCCACATGGTAGTGCTCAAGCCAGAAGAGGGCGCTGCTGAGGAGGAAGGAACGAACCTCGTTCCGACCATAGTTGAAGATGGCGCTCTCCCAATCCGGGTGGAAACCCTGACGCGGGTCCGAGTGCTCGAAGAGGTGGGTCCCATCGAAGAAGGCCAGGCCGTGCTCATCGGTGGGGAAGTGGGAGGGCACCCAGTCCAGGATCACGCCCACTCCCGCCTGGTGGAGGGTGTCGATGAGGAACATGAGGTCCTGGGGTGACCCCTGGCGGCTGGATGGAGCAAAGTATCCGGTGGTCTGGTACCCCCAGGAGCCGTAGAACGGGTGTTCCATGATGGGGAGGAGCTCAACGTGGGTGAATCCCATCTCCTTCACGTACTCCGCCAGCTCCACCGCCAACTCCCGGTAGCTACGGAAACGACGGGGGTCCGAGGGGTCTCTCCGCCACGAGGCCAGGTGAACCTCGTAGACGGAGACGGGTGCCTGGGCTCCGGCTTCCCGGCCGCGACGCGCCATCCAGTCCTCATCACCCCAATCGTAGTGCAGGTCCCAGACCACGGATGCGGTGGCGGGCGGGGTCTCGTGGCGGAATCCGTAGGGATCCGCCTTCTGGACGGTGTAGCCTCCCACCGTGGAGCGGATGTGGTACTTGTAGACGCTGCCCCGCCCGGCCTCCGGGATGAAGCCCTCCCAGATCCCGGAGCTGCCCCGGGGCTCAAGGGGGTGGTGGCCGGCAGTCCAGTCATTGAAGTCGCCCACCACCGAGACACTCTCGGCATTGGGGGCCCAGACGGCGAAGTTCACGCCAGGGCGGTCGGGGTCCTTGGAGAGCTGGGCACCGAGCTTTCGATGAAGCTGGAGATGGGAGCCCTCGTTGAAGAGGTAAAGGTCCTCTTCCGTGAGCATGGACGCTCTGACGTCGGCCTTGACGCCCGGCCGTGCGGGGGGGGTGGGCTCTGTCACGTCTGGACTCCTTTCTTCTGGGACAACGGGTTCCGAAGGGGTGGTGCCGGGGCGGGGCAGTCCCGTGGGGGACGGGGCCAATCGGCGGGCCCTGTCGAGGGCTCGAAGCGACGATTCCACGGAGGCCGCCGTGGTGAAGGCCTCCAGCGGGAACCGGGCCCGGCGGCTCCAGTTCCACTCGCCGGTCGTGCCGGGCCGGTTCTGTGGCCGCTCTTCGAGCCATAGGTCTTCCAGGTTCACCACCACCACGCCGGCAGGGCCTTTGCCGAGCCAGGCCAGGACGCGGCGAAGGACGGCCAGGGGGTCTTCCTGGGAGGCGTCGGCGGGGCCGGACTCACTGCAGAAGGCCTGGAGCCCCTCCCGGATCCCGTCCTCACGCCAGAGGGCGGCGAAGGGGGGGGTATCGTGGGTGCCGACGCCGGCCACAGAGCCTGGTGGCACCGACCGGAGGGCCCCGGGCCGCCGGCGGGAGAATTCGAAGGGAACCACATACATGCGGCGGAGTCCCCGCCGATCCATCCCGGCCCGCACCTCCGGAGGCACCGTTCCCAGGTCCTCCCCCACCAGGATCGTTTGGTGGCGGTGCGATTCCACGGCGAGGATGGCGTAGAGCTCCTCCGCCGGGTAGCCCACATATGCGCCGTCCACCGCCGTCTTCCCATCTGGTACCCAGTAGAGCCGGTGAAGCCCCATGACGTGATCGATCCGGAGGATCCTGGCGTGGGGGAGCAGCCGATTGAGGATCCTCCGGAGATGCCGATAGCCTTCGTGTCGTGCTGCCTGGGGGAGGATGGGCGGAAGACCCCAACTCTGTCCCTCCTCGTGGAATCCGTCCGGTGGAGCCCCGAGGGCGGCCCCTTCGGCGAAAAGGTCCGGGTTCGCCCAGAGATCGTAGCCCGATGGGTGAGCCCCAAGGGGAAGGTCCAGGTAGAGCCCTGCCCGGTCCCCCGACCTGGGGAGAACCTCTTCCAACTGGTGGACGAAGCGGAACTGGGCATAGAGGTGGCGACGGAATGCCACGGCGTCCGGGATCGTGTCGGGGATCCCGTCACGTCGCCACACCTCCGGCCACGATCGCCAATCCCCCGCCCCCGCCTCAACGACGCCCCGAAAGGCGGCGTAGCGGGGAGCATCGGGATACTGCTTGAGGAAGCGACGAAACCCACCCTCCTGCAACTCCTCCAGACGCGAGGCCTCGGGAAGGGTTCGGGCCCAGACCGCCGACAGCTGATCCAGGAGCAGGCGCTGAAGTTCCCAGACTTCTCGGTACGGTACCTGGTCGCCCTTCCGGAGCCGGGTGAGGAGACCCTCGGCCTGGGCGGATTCCAGGATACGGCGGGCTTCGGGGGACGCCTCCCACTCGGGGACCCGGGTGGGATCCAGGTAGAGCTCGTTCCAGAAGGTCCGGCTTACCGGCGCATACGGACTGGGCTCCAGCGGGTCATCCAGGAAGGCCGCCATGAGGGGTAGGGTGGCCACCGAACCCCCCCCCAACCCCTCCACCCACCGGAGAAGCCGCTCCAGGTCGGTGAGGTCACCCACACCCCGGTTCCGCTGGGAACCCAGGGCGTACAGGGGGAGAAAGGCGCTCCACTCCGGAGAAACCTCCCCCCCGGCTCCGTACACCCGGGGTGGGGCGACCACCAGCATCCCCTCCGACTCCCACCGGTCCGTCCTCGCCGTGCGGCGGCGGATCTGGATCCCATGGTAGCCCGGCCCTGGAATCACCGGGAGGGGCACGCTGCGGTTCCGGACCTGGGCCTTGAACTCGACGACCTGCACCTCCTCGTCCATCTGGAGCTCCAGCCGCACCTCCAGAGGGATCTCTTCCTGGAGCCCCTCCCCGACGCGGATCCTGGCGGGGGCTCCCTCCCAGAGCACCTGCATAGGTTCCAGTAGCGTCCCGGCCCCATCTGCCAGGCTGTCCCTCAGGAGGCGTCGCGCCGTCTCCTCGTCCGGAACCGCATCGCCCATGGCGCGGAGGATGGCCCGAAGGGTCTCATCGTCGGGCTCAACCTCCTTCTCGAACCCATCTTGGTGCCGGAGCTGAATCCCACGCTCCAGCGCCAGGGCCTGGAGGGCATTCCGGGGGGGGGCGGACGGGGGATGGCGCGCTCCTGGGTCAGGAGTCAACCTGGCCCTCCCCCTCGTCTCCGGAGCCGGTGGGCCCGCCATGGGCGGACCTCCTGTCTCCCGGGATGGTGGACACATCAGCGTCTGCGGCCAGTTCGCCCTCCTCCAGGAGGCCCACAATTCCCGAGAGGGGGATCCAGGCCCAGTCCGGCCGATTGTTCAACTCGTAGCGGAGCTCGTAGAGGGCCTTCTCCAGAATGAACAGATCCAGCAGGCGACGCTGGGCCCGGGAGCGCACCGGCAGGAGCGCCTGGATCCCCTCCGTCCCCAGATATCCGGCCAGGAACTCCACCGACACCCACCCGCTCCAGAAACGGGCGAGACGCCGGGCCCGGGGGTCGGCTGCGTCGGAGATGAGCCCCTGTTCCGGGAGGTCTCGGAGGATGGCCCAGGCGGCGTAGTCAAAGGAGCGGAGCATCCCACCCACATCCCTCAAGGGCGACCGCTTGATGCGGCGCTCACCGATGGGGCGGTCCGGCTCGCCCTCGAAGTCGATGATCTGGAAGTCCTTCCCGGTGAAGAGGACCTGGCCAAGGTGATAATCCCCGTGGACCCGGATCCGCCGCCCATCGAACTTCCGCTCCAGGAGGGCCTGGAAGCGCTCGAGGAGTCGGGGGCGGGAACGGAGGATCATCCCGGCCATCTCCGCTTCCTCCTCGCCCAGCGCGCTGATCCGGGAGGCCAACCCCTGTAGCGACGTGCCCAGCAGATTCCGGATGGACTGATAGAGGGACCGCTGGTAGAGGGTGGAGAAGGGCTCGGGGCGGAAGGCCTCGTTGTCCGGGCGAGATGCCAGCGCCACGTGGAGTTCGGCGGTTCGGGCTCCGATTCGCCGGGCCGAATCCAGATAGGGGCCGCCGATGAGGCGGTAGGTCTCTTCGGGGAGTTCAGAGCCGGCCAGCCGCTCCCTGGCCAGCGCCAGGATGTCCCCGGCCAGGGGGAGTTCCTCCAACTCCGAGTCCGAGGCCAGCGCCGTCTCGAAGTACCGCCCCAGGGCGTCTCGGGTGTACTCCCACGCATCGCCCTGGTTTGGCACGAAGCGGTGCACCACCGCGCAGGCGGCCCGGGCCCGCTCCCTTCCCTCGAACTCCAGGGCCCCCACCATCTCGGGGGTACCGTCGAAGCCCACCTCCTGCAGAAGCTGCCCGATCTCCCGGTCCGGGTTGATTCCGGTTTCGATGCGCCGGAAGAGCTTCAGGATGAGTTCCCGGTCGAAGACCACCGAGGTGTTGCTCTGTTCTGCCCTGCCAGGGACCGGAGTCCGGTCCCCGTCTCCCTGGCCAAGGATCTCCTGGGCGGGAATCAGGGGAATGCCACGGAGCCCCACCCGATCTCCCGCGAGCTGAGTCCCTTGGGCCACCGTGTCCAGGAGGTGCCGGGAGAAGTCGGCATCGAAAGATCCGTCGAAGACCACCCCCTCCTCTCCGTCACCCTCGCCCACCACGGCTCGCCAGACCACGCTCCCGGGGCGCTCTTCCACCACCTCCACCGCCTCATCGCCCTGGGCGTGGGCCAGGGGGATCAGATAGATCTCCGGGTCCTGCGCCACGTACTCCACCTCCAGGAGCACCAGGCTACCAACCACTCCGTCGGGGCCCACCGGTATGGCGTCCAGGATCTCACCCTTCCGGATCACCCGGCCCTTTCCGGCGAACCAGCGCTGCCCCCGGAGGAACTCCACCAGGAGCGGTTCCACCTTCCGGCGCCGACGGCCCTCCAGAACATCATCCCACCGCCGCCGCGAACGGACGGCCACGAGGCGACCGGGATCGCGCTCCGCCGCAGGGGGGACCTCCCGGCGATCCCGGAGCGCTTCTTCCGTTTCCAGGGCAAACCAGAGGAAGCCGTGGGGCGGCAGGGTCAGGGCATACGGCTCGTCGTCCTCAATCTCCGGGAAGGCGGTGTGACCGAAGAGTTCCAGGGGCACCCGGCCGGCATGGGCCCCGAGCTCCAGCGCCACGGGCTGGGCGAAGCGGGAGAGGTTGGCCACCACCAGGATGGTCTCCTCCTCATGGCGGCGAAGGTAGGCCACCACCTTCCCGTTGTCGTGTTCCACCCACTCCAGGGACCCCCGTCCGAAGGCCTGGTGGCGCTTGCGGAGGGCGATGATCCGACGCATCCACCACAACAGGGAGGTGGGGTTGCGCTGCTGGGCCTCCACATTCACCGCCTCGTAGTGGTACTCCGGGTCGATGATGACCGGGAGGAAGAGGCGCTGGGGGTTGGCTACCGAGAAGCCCGCATTGCGGTCTCCCACCCACTGCATGGGGGTCCGTACTCCATGCCGGTCTCCCAGGTAGAAATTGTCGCCCATCCCGATCTCGTCCCCGTAGTACAGGATGGGAGTTCCGGGAAGGGAGAGGAGAAGGGAGTTCAGGAGCTCGATCTGCCTGCGGTTGTTCTGAAGGAGTGGGGCCAGGCGCCGGCGGATCCCCAGGTTGATCCGGGCCGTGGTGTCTTCGGCATAGACCCGGTACATGTAGTCCCGCTCCTCGTCGGTCACCATCTCCAGCGTCAGTTCGTCGTGATTCCGCAGGAAGAGGCCCCACTGGCACCCCTCGGGAATCTCCGGCGTCTGGTCCAGGATGTCCCGGATGGGGAAGCGGTCTTCCATCCTCGCCGCCATGAAGAGCCGCGGCATGAGGGGGAAGTGGAAGTTCATGTGGCACTCGTCCCCGTCGCCGAAGTAGGAGGCGGCGTCCTCGGGCCACTGGTTCGCTTCCGCCAGGAGCATCCGATTCGGGAAGTGCGCATCCACGTGGGCCCGGAGCTTCTTCAGGAAGTCGTGGGTCTCCGGGAGGTTCTCGCAGTTTGTCCCCTCCCGTTCGTACAGGTACGGGATGGCGTCGAGGCGGAGCCCATCGACCCCCATCTCGAGCCAGAAATCCAGGATGGAGAAGAGTTCCTCCTGGACCCGGGGATTTTCGAAGTTCAGGTCGGGCTGATGATGGTAGAAGCGGTGCCAGTAGTACTGGCCCGCCACCGGATCCCAACTCCAGTTGGAGGGCTCGAAGTCCTGGAAGATGATCCGGGTGTCCCCATACTTTTCGGGGTCGTCGCTCCAGACGTAGAAGTCCCGCTCCGCGCTCCCTCTGGGCGCCCGGCGGGCCCGCTGGAACCAGGGGTGTTGGTCCGATGTGTGGTTGATGACCAACTCGGTGATGACCCGCAGTCCCCGCCGATGGGCCTCGGAGAGGAAGTGCTGGAAATCTTCCAGGGTGCCGTAATCCGGGTTTACCTCCCGGTAGCTGGCGATGTCGTACCCGTCGTCCCGGAGGGGAGACGGGTAGAAGGGGAGGATCCAGAGCGCCGTCACCCCTAACTCCTCCAAATAGTCCAGCTTGCTGGTGAGGCCCTTGAAATCGCCGATCCCGTCGCCGTTCGAGTCCTTGAATGAGCGAACGTGGAGTTCGTAGATGACGGCGTCCCGGTACCACTGGGGATCATCGGAGAGGACGGGGGCTTCGGTATCGATGGCCCGGGCAGCGGAGCCGAATCTACGGGGCATGGAGTAAGGTCTCCGGGGGTGAAAAGCCCCTTGGTGAGGGGCGGGTTGCGATGAGGATGGCCGTGGAGTCGGCACATCCCGGGTTATTTCAACAGTGAGTTCAGGCGTGGGGTTCCGAGGCCGGCGCTCCCGGGGCGGTCCCGATCCCGGTGGCCGGAGCTTCGATCCTGAAGATATGAGCCGGACACACACCGGGGTCCAGTCGGACGAAGTTGGGCCCGGCACTCCAAGTGTAGCGGCCACCGGCCAGCAGGTCGTGAACCTGGTATTCCCCCACTCCCTCAAGCCCCAACGCAGCCAGGTCCAGGTCGATCCACCCACTCTGAACGAATCGGTGGTCCGTGTTCACCACCACCACGATGCGATCCTCGACCTCCGGGGCCGACTTGCTGAACACCAGGAGCGTCTCGTTGTCCGAGGGATGGAACCGGATCCCGTCGTTCCGCTGGAGGGGAGCGTTCTCTCGTCGGATCCGGTTCACCCGGGCTATGAACTCGGTGAGGTTTCCGGGTCTGTCCAGGTCCCAACTCCGGAGCTGGTACTTCTCTGAATCCAGATACTCCTCGCTCCCCTCTTCCCGCGGGATGTGCTCCAGGAGTTCGAAGGTGGGGCCGTAGATCCCGTAGTTGGCGGTGAGGGTAGCGGCCAGCACCAGCCGCACCATGAAGGCGGGGCGCCCTCCGGTCTGGAGCGTCTCCGTGAGGATATCCGGCGTGTTGGGCCAGAAATTGGGTCGGAAGAACTCTCGCACACCCTGGCTCTGGAGTTCCCGCATGTACTCAGCAAGCTCCGGGCCGGTGTCACGCCAGGCGAAGTAGGTGTAGGACTGGTGGAAGCCTACCTTGGCCAGATGATACATGCGCCGGGGCCGGGTGAAGGCCTCCGAGAGGAGGATGACCCCGGGATCCGCAGCCAGGAGTTCCTGGATCAACCACTCCCAGAAGGGGAAGGCCTTGGTGTGGGGATTGTCCACCCGGAAGATCCGCACCCCCTGATCCATCCAGAAGAGGAAGACATCCCGGAGCCCGTCCCAGAGCGCCTCCCAGTCGTCGGTCTCGAAGTCGATTGGGTAGATGTCCTCGTACTTCTTGGGAGGGTTCTCAGCGTAGCGGATCGATCCGTCCGTCCGGTGCCGGAACCACTGGGGGTGCTCCTTGACCCAGGGATGGTCGGGAGAGCACTGGAAGGCCACATCCAGCGCTACCTCCATCCCCAGTTCCTCGGCTCTCTCCCGGAAGGAGCGGAAGTCATCCAGAGTGCCCAGGTCGGGGTGGACGGCGGTATGCCCTCCCTCCGGTCCGCCGATAGCCCAGGGGCTCCCCGGGTCCCCAGGGGCCGAGACGACCCGGTTGTTCGGCCCCTTCCGGTTCGTATGACCCACCGGGTGGATGGGGGGGAGGTAGACCACGTCGAAGCCCATGTCCCGAATTCGAGGTAGCGCCTGGGCGGCATCGGCAAAGGTCCCGTGCACCCCCGCCTCAGCCGATGTGGACCGGGGGAAGAACTCATACCAAGAGCTGAAGCGGGCTCTCTCCCGGTCCACCCGCACCGACAGGCTCCGTCGGGGCCGAGTCGACCAGGAGCGATCGGCCCAAGGGAGATAGAGAGGGAGGACGGCCTCGGTGAGGCGGATGGGATCCTGGAGGAGGACCTCCGGATCGGCGAGGACGGCAGGATCCTGGGACCAACCCTTCAGCTTCTCCACCCATCCCATCAACTCCCGGGAGGCATCACCCTTGGCGCGCCCTGCCGCCCGCTCCAGAAGTACCGCCCCCTCCTGGAGTTCCAGGGAGATGTCGGCACCGGCCTCGATCCATCGCTCCAGCTCCGAGCACCAGGTGGTGACGGGGTCGACCCACCCCTCCACCATGAACTGGTAGACGCCCAACTCCTCCAGATCGAACGAGCCCACCCAGTGGTCGTTGCCCAGCAATTCCATGGGCGCTTCGCTCCAACGCCGGGCGCCCAGGCGACGATAGAGGAGGCGGGCCTCGATTCGATCGTGGCCATCTGCGAAGATGTCGGCTTCGACATGGAACCGGTCGCCCACGATCCCCCGGGCAGGGAAGCTGCCGCCGTCGATCTGGGGCTGAATGTTCTCGATGCGGACCCGCAGTCTGCCTTCCTTGGGCTTGGGGGTCGCGGAGGCGGACGAAGAAGAAGGTGGACTCACTGCAGTGGATTCCTTTCTTTGGGAGTGCGGGATCATGGAGGTGGCGACAGGTGTTCTCTCGGGGACCCGGAGCCACACGAATCTCGGAGGTTCCTCCCGGAGAGTGAAGTGGGGGGGCTCCTGAACCGGTGGATCCGACCGAAACCTCGGGGACGCCGGGGAGTGTGACTAAGACCCCGCATGGACGGCCGGACCCTTCCTCATGGGTCCGACCCACGAATCCTTTATCGGAGTGCTGGACCATGGAGTCTGGATCCGCCAAGCATATGCCCGAGATCGCCGCCTTCACCATGGAGATCGGGCTCGAGTCGGAGATCCCCACCTACAGCGGAGGTCTGGGGGTTCTGGCCGGCGACACCGCCAAGGGGGCCGCCGATATGGGCCTCCCCTTCAGCGTGATCACGCTGGTCCATCGACTGGGGTACTTCCGCCAGGCCATTGGAGCGGACGGCCGTCAGAGTGAGTCTCCCGCGCCCTGGGACCCGGATCGAAAACTCGAGCCGGTGGAACCTGTGGTGGAGGTGACCCTGGAGGGGCGCCCGGTCCGGGTTCGGGCCTGGCGCTACACCATCCAGGGCGTTCACAACCACCAGGTTCCCGTCTACTTCCTGGACACGGATCTGCCGGAGAACCGAGACGACGACCGGGCCATCACGAACCATCTGTACGGTGGGGATGAGCGTCTGCGCCTGCGCCAGGAGGCGATCCTGGGGATCGGGGGGGTACGGCTCCTGAGAGCCCTCGGGCGTGATCAGATCGGTACCTTCCACATGAATGAAGGGCATGCGGCCCTTCTGGCCGTTGAGCTACTGCGGGAGCAGGGTGTCGTGGCCGATTCCGAGCCGGCCGCACTGGAGTCGGCGGTGGAGGCGGTCCGGAAGGTCTGTGTCTTCACCACCCACACCCCCGTGGCCGCCGGGCACGACCGTTTCCGTTTCAAGATGGTTCGGGAGGTCCTGGGTGACGAAATGGGGCGCCTCCTGAAGGCAAGCGGAGCGGTGGAAGACAAGCAGGTGAACATGACCCACCTGGCACTTCGGTTCGCTCGCTTCACCAACGGCGTGGCCCTCCGACACGCCGGTGTGTCCCAGGGGATGTTCCCGGGCCATGCCATCCACCCCATCACCAACGGGGTCCACGCCAACACCTGGATCGGGGAAGCGCAGGGGGCTCTCTTCGACCGCCACCTCCCCGGCTGGCGGAAGAATCCCTTCATCCTTCGCCACGCCGTGGCCATCCCCACCGATGAACTCCGCGCTGCCCACGCCGAATCCCGGGATGCCCTCTTTCGTGAGGTTCAGCGGCGGACGGGCCGTGAGCTGCGGCCAGACCGCCTCACCATGGTGTTCGCACGACGGGCTGCACCTTACAAGCGGGCGGCCCTGGTGGTGTCCAGACCGGACCGTCTACGAGAGGTGGTCCGGCGGGGCGGACCCCTCCAGATCATCTATGCCGGGAAGGCCCATCCCCGAGATGAACCCGGCAAGGAGCTCATCCGCCAAGTGGTGCGTACCGGTCACGATCTGGGAGACGATCTCTCCCTGGTCTACCTGGAGGACTACGACATGAAGCTTGGAGGGCTGCTCACTGCCGGGAGTGACCTCTGGCTCAACATGCCCAGAAAGCCGCTGGAGGCGTCGGGGACCAGCGGGATGAAGGCGGCCATGAACGGAATACCTTCCCTCAGTATTCTCGATGGCTGGTGGATCGAGGGCCACGTGGAAGGGGTGACCGGCTGGTCAGTGGACGAGAGCTGGCAGTCACCGGTGGATGATGAACGGGAGTTCGACTCAATGGTGCGGAAGCTGGAGGACACCATCCTTCCCATCTTCCACCGTGATCCCGATGGATGGGCAAGGATCATGCGCTCCTGTATCGCTCTGAACGGCGCGCACTTCCACTGCCGCCGGATGCTTCAGGAGTACGTGGACCACGCCTTCCTGGTCTGAGGTCGGACCGGTGCCGTCGGCCGTCAGGTCGGCGGCACCGGTGGGGTGCGGTAGCGTCAGCCTTCAGGAAACGGGGGTGGCTCAGGGGCTGGGTACGCTCCAGTCCTCCGCCCGCAGGCGACTCCGGTGCCGATCCAGAAACCGCCGGATCGCGTCCATGGGGACGGCCAGGGTGATCCCGTATTGGATGTGGCGAACCTCCTCCAGGAAGATGGGGCCCTCGTAGGGGGCCCATGGCTCCCGGCGATCCATGGCGTCCTCGGCGGGACGCAAACGGGGCTCGGTGCGGGCCGCAGCCGCTCTGGCCATCCCCACCCACTCCATCCCGGATCCGTCTCCACGGATGGCCAGGATGACGCCTCCGCTCATCCCTTCATTCCAGAGTCCATCCACCACGAAGGCTCCAGTATGTCCTCCGCCGGGGTCGCTGACGATTCCCCTGGTCACCATGGGGTAACCAGCAGGGAAGCCGAGAACGTAGACGAAGGAGCCCCAGGAAAGCCGTCCGGGTTCGCCTGCCTGGGCAGGGAGCGGGCTGGTACCCTGGGGCAGCGGGGTCGGCGGGCCATGGACCCCCAGTATGGCCAGGTCGTTGACTTCGTCCACAGCGAGCACCTGAAATGGCTCCAGCCCCGGGAGCCCAACCACCCAGTCGGCCCGTTGGGTGAGAACGGAGACGCTTCGGACTCTTCGGAGGGTGCCGGGGGGGGATTCCCGCTCGCCGTAGAACTGCACCAGGGTATCCGGGAGGTGCACGGCGTGGGCCGCCGTAAGGAGCACAGAGCGCCCCTCATCATGGGCCATCAGAACCGCCGTGGCGGCACGGGTCTGCTCGCTGTCCACGATCTCTTCGGCCCGGTCCATCACGTCGGACCGACCCACCTCCGACTCGAAGGGAGCGGAATCCTCGTGGAAGATGTGGGTCCGGTAGCTCCAGGAGACCCGGATCCGGACCAGGGATGCCAGAACCTCCTCCAGTTCCCCGGAGGTGTCGGTAGACGGGAAGGCAGTCTGGTAGAAAGCCTGAGGCGACGGCGAGCCATGAGCCGCCGTCCCCCGGGCGCAACCGGTCACCACGAAGGCCGCAAGGACCAGGGTGAGGAGTCCCTTGGTTCTGATTGGGAGGGGGCCGGGCATGAGATGGCCGGGTTCGGGGGAAGATGTCGCGTGCAGCCACCCGGGGTATCTTGATGGTACCGGAGGCACCCAGGGTTCACAAGGCGTGATTGCCCCCGAGGACCGGGGTCTTCTGCCCAGGGGCTGACCGTCGATCCGGGGCGACGACCCGCCCCGGATCCTGAACTCCATCATCCATCCCGGCCAAACGGTTTCATGGCTTCCCAGCACGCCGATTCCTCTCCCTATGTCGCCGACGCCTCCAGGGTAGCCGGACGTTCTCCGGAGTTGGACGAAACCGGACACTGTCTCTGGCACGCCCTCCCGGTGGACGAGTGCGTCGCGGCGGTGGAGAGCCACCCTGAGACGGGGCTGGACCCGGAAGAAGCGGAGGCCCGCCTTCGCCGTGACGGCCCGAACCGACTCCCGGAGGAGGTGGGGGATTCAGCCCTCGTCCGTTTCCTGAAGCAGTTCCACAACGTCCTCATCTACGTGCTCCTGGTGGCGGCCCTCTTTACCGCATTCCTGGGCGAGTGGATCGATACCGGCGTCATTATCGCCGTGGTGGTGGTGAACGCCATCATCGGCTTTATCCAGGAAGGGAAGGCGGAGGAAGCGTTGGCGGGGATCCGCAGCCTCCTGTCTCCGGAGGCGGAGGTGGTGCGAGGAGGGAGTCGGCGGACCATCCCTGCCGAGGAACTGGTGCGAGGTGACGTGGTCCGGCTGGAAAGCGGTGACCGGGTGCCCGCCGATCTCCGGATCCTCTATGCCCGGGATGCCCGGGCCGAAGAGGCCATCCTAACCGGTGAATCCCAGCCGGTGTCCAAGGCGCCTGATCCTGTGGCCGGGAAGTCGGGGCTGGGCGACCGGACCTCCATGGTCTTCTCCGGTACACTGGTGACCACGGGACGGATCACCGGGGTCGTGGTGGAGACGGGGATCGCCACCCAAATCGGCCGGATCGGCGAGATGGTGTCCCGGGTGGAAGGCGTCACCACCCCTCTCCTCCGGCAGATCGACCGGTTCGGAAAGCAGCTTTCGGTGGCCATCGTGACTGCAGCCGTAGCCATCTTCTTCCTGGCCTGGCGCCTGAGGGGGTTCGAGCCCGCCGACGCCTTTCTGGCCGTGGTGGCGCTGGCGGTGGCGGCCATCCCTGAAGGACTCCCTGCCATTCTCACCATTACCCTGGCGCTGGGTGTGCAGCGCATGGCACGCCGGAAGGCCATCATCCGCCGACTCCCCGCCGTAGAGACGCTGGGCTCGGTCACCGTCATCTGCACTGACAAGACCGGAACCCTCACCCGCAATGAGATGTCGGTGGAGCAGCTCCTCCTGGCCGAAGCGGACTGGGAGATCACCGGTTCCGGATTCATCCCGGAAGGCCGCTTCATGGTGGACGGCGTGGAGCAGGATCCCCGCCAGGATCCGCTGGTGGTGGAGGCCATTCGCATCGGCCTCCTCTGCAACGAGGCGGAGTTCGACGCGGCGGAGCCCGGCGGTTGGGCCGGCGCCGGTACTGGCGGTGGCGAGCGGGTGCTCCACGGTGATCCCACTGAGGGTGCCCTCCTGGTGCTGGCCGAGAAGGCCGGCCTCACCAGGCGGGGAGAAGAGGAGGCTTGGCCCAGGGTGGATGTGCTTCCCTTCGAGTCGGAGCGGCGCTGGATGGCGAGCCTCCACCGGTCCCCCCACGGCGGATCGGTGATCCTGGTCAAGGGAGGGCCCGAGCGGGTGCTGGCCATGTGCGACCAGGTCCGAACCCCCACTGGAACGGAGCCGTTGGACCGGAAGCGCTGGGAGGAGCGCATGGAGGAGGTGGCAGGCAGGGGGTATCGCCTTCTGGCGTTGGCGGTGAAGGAGGTGGAGGGAGAAGTCCATGAGGTGAAGGAAGGGAGCGTTGAGGGCGGCGCCCTCCTGGTGGGGGTGGTGGCCCTGATGGATCCCCCCCGCCCCGAGGCGGTGGAGGCGGTGGAGCAGTGCCGCGCCGCCGGAATCCGGGTCATCATGATCACCGGTGACCACGCCGTCACCGCCCGGAGCATCGGGGAGCGCATGGGGATCGGCGACGGGACCGGCGCCCTTGTGGGCGACCGGATCGAGGAGATGGACGATGCCGAACTCCGGGAGGCGCTGCTAAGGGAGGACGTCATCGCTCGGGCCAGCCCGGCCCACAAGCTGCGGATCGTCCAGCTTCTCCAGCAGAAGGGACAGGTGTGTGCCATGACCGGCGACGGGGTGAACGACGCCCCGGCCCTGAAGCAGGCGGACATCGGTGTGGCCATGGGAATCAAGGGGAGCGAGGCGTCGAAGGGGGCCTCGGACATGGTCCTGGCTGATGACAACTTCGCCTCCATCGCCAGGGCGGTGGAGGAGGGGCGCACCGTCTACGACAACCTGAAGAAGACGATCCTCTTCATCCTCCCCACCAACGGGGCCGAGGCCCTCATCGTCCTTGCGGCGGTGGCGCTGGCCCTCTCGGACCTGCCCATCACACCGGCCCAGATCCTCTGGGTGAACATGATCACCGCCGTGACCCTGGCGCTGGCCCTGGCTTTCGAGCCCACGGAGCCCGGGATCATGGAGCGCCCCCCCCGGGATCCGGATGACCCCATGCTCTCCCGCTTCCTCCTCAGACGGATCCTGTACGTTGCCGTGCTGGTTTCGGTGGGGTGTCTCGTCCTCTTCCACTGGCAGATGGGTCGGGGGGTGGGGTTGGCCTACAGCCAGACGGTGGTGGTGAACGCCCTGGTGGCGGCGCAGGCCTGGTATCTCTTCAACTGCCGATTCCAGTGGCTGTCGTCGCTGGGCCGCCAGGCATTCCTGGGGAACCGGGCCGTACTCATTGCAGCGGGCCTACTGGTCCTCTTCCAGCTGGCCTTCACCTATCTCCCCGTCTTCCACCTCCTCTTTGGAACCGAATCCATTGCCGCCGCCAGTTGGGGACCGATCCTCCTGGTGGGTCTGGGGTTGTTCACAGTGGTGGAGGTTGAGAAGGCGTGGGGCCGTCGCAAGGGGCGCGCCCCAGAGGTGCGTACCGCTGAAGGAGGATGAAGCGTGGGAGCGTGGCGATGGGTGGCCGCCGGCGCGGCCGTGCTGACCATGGCCCTGGCGGCCCGGCAGGTGGGGGCCCAGGAGCCGGAAAACCGCGGGCCAGGTGCGGAGGCCCCGGCGCCGGTGCCGCAGGTGAACGAACTGGTACTGGCCCGCATGGAGGCGGAGCGGGCGCACCTGCACCGGGTCGGGTGGTGGGGGCTGATGAATCTCGTCGGCGGCGCCGCTCTCTGGGCATCTGCCTCCGAGGATGAGCCCGGTCGGGGTGCCTTCGGGATGCAGACCGCCGGGTGGGGGCTGGTGAATGGAGCCATCGCCCTGGCCGGCCTTCGCTGGGGTGGGGGCGACCCTCCAGATCAGCCTGGCGCCGCCCTGGCGGCGGAGAGTCGCTACGCCCACATCCTTCTGGTCAACCTGGGTCTCAATGCAGGCTATATGGGTGTAGGTACGACCCTGGCGGTGGTGGGGCGGGACCAGGAGGGCTGGGACGAGAGGCGGGGCCATGGGACCGCGGTCGTTGTGCAGGGATTCGGCCTCCTGGTCCTGGACCTGGTGGCCTACCTGCAGAGCCGGGAACGACTCAGGGGATTCCAGGGGCTCCTGGACCGGGTGGAGGTGGCTCCCGACGCCTCGATCCGCGTGAGGGTCCCCTGAACCCGGCGGGGCGTGGTGGACTTTCGCCTTGGCCCGGTGGCCCCCACCCGGTAGCTTGGACTCCATGACCAGACCATCCCGCCGCATCCTCTGGGTCGATGATGAGATCGACCTCCTCCGGCCCCACTGCCTCTTCCTGGAAGAACGGGGCTATCAGGTGGATGGGATCGCCAACGGGGACGACGCCCTCGCTCTTCTGGCGGAACAGCCCTACGACTTGGTGCTCCTGGACGAACAGATGCCCGGGCGCCGCGGACTCGAGGTGCTGGAAGAGCTTCGCCGACACGATCCCAACGCCCGGGTGGTCATGATCACCAAGTCCGAAGAGGATCGGACCATGACCGAGGCCATTGGGCGGCGGGTGGACGACTACCTGGTGAAGCCCACAAGTCCGCTCCAGCTCCTCTCGGTGGTGACACGGATCCTGGAGGGGTCATCCATCCGCCAGCAGCAGGTGGCCCAGGACTTTGCCCAACGCTTTCCCCAGCTTGGGTGGCTCCGCCAGGATGCGGAGCGTCCCGACGACTATGCCTCCCTCTACAGCGAGTTGGTGGACTGGCACATTCGCCTCCGGGCCGCCGGAGAGGACGGCCTTCTGGCCACGGTGGACTCCCTCATGCAGGAGCTCCGCCGGGACTTCGGGGACTGGGTGCGGCGGGTCTACCCCCAGTGGATGCGGGGTGCCGAGGAGGCTCCAGTCCTCTCCACCGATCTGGTGGAGCTTTTCGTCCTCCCCCTCCTGGGCGATGATCCGGTCTTCCTGGTGGTCCTGGACTGCATGCGCCTGGATCAGTGGCGGGTCCTTGCCCCCCTGCTGACATCGGACTTCGACGTGGACGAGGAACTGCACTTCTCAATCCTCCCCACCGCCACGCCCTACGCCCGGAACGCCATCTTCTCCGGTCAGTTCCCTAACGAGATCGCCCGATCCAACCCGGGGTGGTGGGAGCGCCAGGACGATGAGGGGAGCCTGAACGCTTTCGAGGACCGGCTCCTGGAGGCACAACTGAGGCGACTCACCGGCCGGGATGTTCCCGTCCACTATGAGAAGGTCTTCTCGGACCGGGACGCGGAGCAGACCCGCGCCCGGATCCTGTCGGCCGTGCGGAACCGGGTCGGGGTCATTGCCCTGGTCTTCAACTTCATGGACACCCTCATCCACTCCCGGTCCGACTCCCCCGTGTTCATGGAGATGGCTCGGGACGAGATCTCACTCCGGGAGTTGACCCGGGCGTGGTTCGAGCGGAGCGGGGTCCTTCAGATTCTCCGGGAGGCGGCGCGAGAGGGGCTGAATGTGGTCCTCACCACGGACCATGGCTCCATCCTCTGCCGTCGGCCCACAACCGTCTTCGCCCGCAGGGACGCCACCTCAAACCTGCGTTACAAGTTCGGGCAGGATCTCCGGGCCGAGGACGCCCGTACTGTCCTGCGCACCCGAGACCCGGCTGACCTGCGCCTCCCACCGGGGCGTCTGGGCTTGAGTTATGTCATCGGGGTGGAAGATTACTTCATGGTGTATCCCACGAAGCTCAGGGAGTACCAGAACCGCTACCGGGAGTCCTTCCTGCATGGGGGGATCTCCCCGGAGGAGATGATCGTCCCGGTGGCCACGCTGAAGCCCCGGATCCGCTGACGGTCCCGGGTCCTCCGCCCCTTGGCCGGCTGAACGGTGAGTCTCTACCTCCGGATCCTTTCGTACCTGCGCCCATACCTCCCCGTCTTTCTCCTGGCGGTGGTGGCCACCTCGGCATTTGCGGCGCTGGATGCCTTCTCCCTGGCGCTGCTGATCCCCTTCCTCCGGACCCTCTTCGCCGATCCGGAGGGGGCGGCGGCAGGGACGGCGGACCTCCCCGCTGACGAGCCGGTCGGCGGCAGCGATCTCCTCCAGTCCCTGATGGATGGGACCCTGGGACGCTTCGTGGACCTGGGCGCCCCACCGGATCAGGCCATCCAGGGGATCATTATCTTCCTCCTAGCGATCTTCCTGGTGAAGAACGTCTTCGACTTCCTGCGGAAGTATCTGGTGGCGTGGATCGAGCAGGCGGTGACCCGGGATCTCCGCAATCAGGTCTACGACCATCTGGTCGATCTGGATCTGGTCTTCTTCGGGCGCACCCGGGTCGGGCAGATCATCTCCAGGCTCACCCATGACGTAGAGCAACTTCGAACGCTGGTGACCAAGGAGTTGGCCAAGATCCTCTCTTCGGTCTTCGAGCTCCTGGCGGCACTGGCGCTCATGCTCATCATTTCGTGGAAGCTGACGCTGGCCGCCTTCATTGTGCTCCCCGGTGTCTTCCTCATCTGGGGGCCGCTCCTCAGGCGGGTCCGGCGCGGTGATCGGACCATCCTGAATCTGGCCGGCGAGGTGAACAGCCACATCCAGGAGACCCTCTCAGGGATCCGGCTGGTGAAGGCCTCGGCGGCAGAGGGTCACGAGCGGAAGCGATTCCGCGGGCTGACCTGGTCCTACTTCAAGGCCTTCATCCGCACCGAGCGATTCAGGGCCCTCTCCCACCCCATCACGGAGATGGTGGGGGCGCTGGGGACCGTGATCCTCCTCTGGTATGGGACCCGGTTGGTCCTTACCGGGGGTGAGATCGGAGGCGAGGAGTTCATCGGATTCCTGGCCCTTTCCATGAAGCTCTACTCGCCGGTGAAGTATCTCGGGAAGCTCCCCGCCATCATCCAGCCCGGTCTCGTGGCCTCCGAGCGGGTATTCGAGTTTCTGGACGCACCCGTGGAGATTCGCGATCAACCCGGCGCCCGGACCCTTGAGGAGATCCGGGAGGGCGTTGAGTTCCATGGGGTATCCTTCGAGTACCGACCCGGTGAGCCGGTGCTCCGCGAGATCGACTTCCGGGCTCCGGCGGGGAGTGTCACGGCGCTGGTGGGCCCCAGCGGCGCCGGGAAGACGACCCTGGTCGATCTTCTGGGTAGGTTCTATGAGGTGACCGACGGCGCTGTGCGGATCGATGGTGTGGACATACGGGATTTCAGCCTGGCATCGCTTCGCGACAAGCTGGGGATCGTCTCCCAGGAGACGGTGCTCTTCCACGACACGGTCAGGGCCAACATCGCCTACGGGATGGAGGATGTGTCGGAAGAGGACCTCCGGCGGGCGGCACGGGCTGCCCACGCAGACGGCTTCGTGCAGCGGCTTCCCCAGGGTTACGACACCGTGGTGGGCGAGCGGGGCACCCAACTCTCCGGTGGCCAGCGGCAGCGCATCGCCATCGCCCGGGCCATCCTCCGGGATCCGCCCATCCTGATCCTCGACGAGGCCACCTCGGCGCTGGATTCGGAGTCGGAGCGGCTGGTGCAGGTGGCCATGGAGCGGCTCCTCCAGGGCCGCACCGTCTTTGTCATCGCCCACCGTCTCTCCACTGTCCAGCAGGCGGACCAGATCCTGGTCATGTCCGAGGGGAGGATCGTCCAGCGGGGCACCCACGATGAACTCCTAGCCCGTGGGGGGCTGTACCGGCATCTGCATGACCTGCAACTGAGCGGGGAACAGGCCGCCGCGGAGCTGGTCGGGCCAAGTGCCCCGGAGTCCCGACATGAGGGCCCAGAGCCACGCACGCCGTGATGCCCTCCCCCTCACCTACCCTGGCGCACCGGATCCAGGACGTCCTCGTGGCCACAGTCCACTTCACCATTCGGAGCCTCCCGGAGCCCCTGGCACTGGCGTTGGGGTGGGGCCTGGGGTGGTTTGTGGGTTCCATCCTGCGGATCCGCAGATCCACCGTGGACGGGAATCTGGCTGTGGCCTTTCCTGACCGGAGCGTGAAGTGGCGTCGCCGGGTGGCTCGCCGGGTCTTTCCCCACATCGGCCGGGAGGCGGTCATGCTCCTCCGCCTGTTGGGAATGTCTGCCGGGGAAGTCCGCTCAAGAACGGTCATGGAGGGCTTCGACGCGGTGACCGAGGCGGCCGAAGGGGGGCAGGGGGTCCTGATCCTCACAGGGCACCTGGGGAACTGGGAAGTCGGCGGTGGGGCCGCTGCGGCTCGGGGCCTTCCCCTGGATGTGGTGGTCAAGGCGCAGCGCAATCCCTTGGTGGATCGCCGGCTCACCCGGTCACGGGAGGCGCTGGGGATGCGGGTCATCGAGCGGCGACAGGCGCCAAGGGAGGTGCTTCGGTCCCTGCGTCGCGGACGCGCGGTGGCCATGGTGGCCGATCAGGATGCCCGGTCGGGAGGGGTCTTCGTGGATTTTTTCGGCCGGCCGGCCAGTACCGCTCGGGGCCCGGGACTCTTTGCGGCCCGGACGGGGTGCCCCACCTTCCTGGCTACCTGTGAGCGACTTCCCGGGGTACGGGGTAGATATCGGGTGAGGTTCGAGCCCATGGAGGTCCGGCCGGAGCCGGATCGGGATACCTTTGTGGAGGCTTTCACCAGGGAGTACATGAAGCGAATGGAGGTAGCGGTCCGCCGGACTCCGGAGCAGTATTTCTGGGTCCACCGGCGCTGGAAAACCCCGCCCCGGGAGGCTCGGGAGCCTCGTGGAGGCGGCCCGGGCCATGATGCCTCCGTTCCTGAAGCCTGACGGTTCCGTACTCCGGGACGCCCGCTGGTCCGCCTCCGTCTCCGCCATTCACATCAACTGCCCAACCCACACCGTGCAAACGTGATCTACGTCAACATCCCCGTCCACAACGAGGCCGAGACTATCGGCCTCCTCCTCTGGAAGATCCGGAAGGTGTTCCTGGAGGCCGGCCGGGATTTTCGGATCCAGGTCCTAGACGACGCCTCCACGGATCGGACCACCGAGGTGCTGGAGCGCTACCGGCAGCGCTTGCCACTCCACATCATCCGCTCCGACCAGCGTCTCGGGTATGGTCGGGCGACTGAGCGCCTTCTCCGGGAATCGGTGGAGCGGACACGCTACCCCAAAAGGGATGTGGCGGTAGTTCTTCAGGGCGACTTCACCGAGGATCCTGAGACCATTCTGGAGATGGTGAAGCGCATCGAGGGGGGGAGTGATCTCGTAGCCGGCTGCGTGGCCAGGGATGATCTGCCCCGAGGCCAGCGCAGGTCCCGGTGGCTGGCCGGACTGATCCTGGGGCGTGCCTTGAAGGAGGCGCCGGTCTCCGAACCGCTCGCGGGCCCGCGGGCCTTCCGGATCATCGTGCTTCGCAAGGCGTTCCGGGGGGGCGGTCAGGGGGCTTCACCGCTGGTACGCTCCGATGGGTGGGGCGCCAATCTGGAACTGCTGGCAGGGACCGCGCCCCATGCTCGAAGAATCGAGGAGATCCCCTTCACCCCCAGGATAGAAGGAAGGCGGCGGGAGACCCGCTTCCGGCCATGGGGCACGCTCCGCGCTCTTCTGCCGCTGCGTCGTGTGACCTGGCCCGCCGCCGGTTGAGACTGATATCGCTCATCCCTGCCCAGTGCGGGGGCTCGGTGGTCACCCTTCGGCAGAGGCCTCCTGGGACTCAGCCTCCATCACGAAGAGCGACGGGCCCGCCAGCCGCTTCCCCTTCACACGGATCTCGAACCTGTACTCCCCTGGCCTGGGAAAGACTACCTCTTCCAGAGGCAGGACGAGGCGGGTCCGCGGCGGGGGGCGATGGGCGGGCCGAGGATCCACATCCGTGTGTCCGTCCACCGTTAGCGAAGGGCGCCCATCCGGGCCCACCAGATCCACCTTGAACTTGTTTCGACCCTCGTCGCTTCGGTCCCAGCAGATGGTGGTCACCAGGATCATGCGCTCCTGTTTCGCAGGAAATCCTGGTGCTATGAGATCATTGAAAATGCCGTGGATATCCATCTTCCCGTCTTCCCGGACGCGGGCGTCGTCGCAGACGAGGGCAAGCTGAACATACATGGGGATAAGGGGTTTGGGTGGTCGAAGGGGTCAGAAACGGAAGACTTGGTTCCGATCGGATCCTACGAAGAAGTGGAAAGCGGGCGTCGGGGGCAATGGCCCCCAGGGAATCGGATCCACGCCCGGCCCTGCACAGGGCAAACGTTTTTCGTTATCATGGTTCGTTACTCATCACCCCTCACCCCCTCGCCTGTGCCCGAAGACCTGCATCCAGATCGGCACCTCACAGGGTGCGGAAACGGAATGCATCGTCGGGCGCGGCCGTTCGCTGTGCGAGTCCATAAGGGAGTCGGCGGCGGAGACGTTGGATGGAGTATCCCAGGCGGTGGCCGGATCACCGGCACCAGCCACTCCCCGTCCAGTAGGGCTCTTCGTGAGGTGACGAACCCAAGCCAGACGGAGGTTTCATGAGCAATAAGGGCAAGTTGAAGGATCGCGCTCGGGACGAGCTTTTCAGCCACATCAACCGGTGCGCCGTCCTGCAGGCCGCGGAGGAAGATCAGCGGCACTGGATGGAGGAGACCATGGAGTATCTGGCCGAGCGTTATCCGGATCTGAGCGATACCGACCTTCAGGAACTCTACACCGTTGGAATGCGATTCTGCCGGCCCGCCATTCCCCATGGGCGGCCTGGTTCCCAGAACCAGCCCGTTGACGAGGAGCCGGCCGGGGTCGCCTCATCCGAAGAGGCGGAGGTGGCCTGAAGCAAGCCTGTCCTGCCCCGGGCCGATTTCCGCAATGAACCGCGGAACCGGAAGCCCGGTCAGGCCTTTTTCACCGGTTCTCCCCGAGGGGTGGAGGTGCTGTAGCACCTCCACCCCTTTGGTTATCCGCCCGGTTTCATCCAGGGTTCGTGGCAGGGAGCACTTTCCCCCCACGATCCGGCTCTCTACATTCCCGGGAATCGGGCGGGAGTCGGGGGTACGGTGCGCCTTCCCCGGGTCAGCTCCCGGTTCCTTCTCTTCATCCTCTTCATCGCGGACATCGCCCTGGATGCACGAGGAGTTCTGGAGTTCCGAAGAGTACGACGAGCAGGCCCACTCCCTCTACAACGAGGGTGATTTCGATGGTGCTCTCGAGACCCTGAAAGAGGGTCTTTCCCGTTTCCCCGACGCTGTGGAACTAATGGTGGGAATGGGATACGCCAGACTCGCCCGGGAGGAGGTGGCATGGGCCGGCGCCGCGTTTCGGCGGGCGCTGTCCATGGATCCCTCCCATGAGGACGCCATGGTGGGAATGGGGGAGGTGCTACTCCGTACCGGGGACCGGGACGGGGCGCTGGATCTCTTCCGGAGGGTACAACAGCTCGGTTTTCAGGACGATGTGGAACTCATGCTGACCATGGGGCGGGCTCTCTATCGTGAGGGACTCATGGCCTATGCCCTCGACGTATTCCTCCGTCTGGCCGCCGCCCGGCCCGAGGTGGGGGACGCCATGGCGGGAGCCGCCTATTGTCTCCACAGAATGGGAGACGAGGTCCGGGCTGCTCGGTATCTTCGGCGTGCCCTGCGAGTGGACCCGTCCCTCCACGACGTACGCGTCTACCTTGGTCACCTCCTTTACGATCGAGGAGAGTGGGATGCCGCCCTGGACCAGTTCGAAATGGTGCCTCCATCGGAACATTGGGACCCGCTGGGCGTCTGGCGGCTCATCGAGTTGAAGCGCTCCTTGAGACGCGTGGATGACCGGGACCTGGGCATCCGACCGTGGAGACGGCGCCTTCGGGAGTTGGAGCTCATGGAGGACGATCCGGTGGAACGCCTGCTGGCCGAGGTTGAGTCGCGATTCGCTCCGGAGAGTGACTGGCCCCTGAAGGACGAATTGCAACTGGAACTCTTCCATACGGAAACGCCCGCCGAAGCTCCGCCGAGGGATCCAGCGGGGACGGTCCAGGTACGCACCGCAGGGGGCCGGGTCTTCAGGGGTGGGTGGGAGGAGGTAGTGCGATGTCTCCGGGATTCAGCGGGGTTGCCCGTAGAGCCCATCCCCCGGGCCGTGCGGCGCCTCGCTCGCCGTTGGCGGGATGAATACGGGGTGGAGATCGCTCCATTGGATGCCGAGACCCTCATCAGGGGGGCGGCCAGCGCCGGCATCCTGGCCCTGGAAATCCTCCGTTGAGGGTGGCTCCGCCCTGAACGGCTCAACGTTCGTGATCCGGTCCGTTTCGTTTCCTTCCCAAGAGTGCCCCATGAAGACCAACCCGTCTCTGGTAGACCGCTTCTTCCATGTTCTGGTGCAGGAGATCCGTAGCAGGGTTCCTTCGTATCTCAAGTCGTCTTTCACGGTGGCAGAGATCTACCAGACGCTGGTTCCCTACCGGACCCATCGGGACCGGATCGGAGCGGAGATGAATGGGGATTACGAGGATGCCCTCCTGCGGTTGCTCGCCGGGGAGGGCGACTACCTGACCATGGAGTCCGACGCCGCTCGTCAACGGCTCGAGCGAGAGGCCGGTCTGCCCCACCCCAATACCGGACTCTACCGTGAGTACGCTGCTGTGGGCGTGCGTCTCAACCCGGCCAAGATCCCTGAGACCATGTCTTCCGGCAGATCAGATGACGCTCCGGAGCGCCGGGGGTTCGAGCAGGGTGCGCTGGTGAGCGATGAGGAACTGGACGCGCTTGTCGGGCGCGCCCTCGATTCGGCGGATGAGGAGCTCCGGTTGGACGCTCTCTTGGGGCAGGCCCTGGGGACGGATACCGGATCGTCCCGGAAGAAGGATGAGGCTCCGCCGAAGGGTTCCTCGGCTCCGGAGGTCGAGAGTCGGTCCCGCCGGGATACGGCGGAGGGACCGGCAACGGGAAGCCCGGAGCGGCGAAAGCAAGCGCCGCCTCAGCAGGCTGAGTTTCCATCAGCCGCCGCCTCTCCGGAAGTTCAGCCGGCCCCTGTTCCTGCGGAGAAAAGGCGAACCGACGACTCTCCTTCCCCCGATCCCCGCCCGTCCGAACCCGAGGCGTCTTCCCCTTCCGGAGGCGAGGCCCGTGAGAGTGCAGCGGTGAAGCCGGTGGCTGCGGAGAAGAAGACACAGGTGGTCCGCCACCGTGTCATGGAGATTCCTCGCGGCGTGAATCTGGGGGTCCCACCGGAGGCCTGTCCTGAGTGTGACGCGGAACTTCCCGATCGGGACAATCTACGGTTCTGTCCGTTCTGTGGCACGAATGTATTCCTCCTCCCCTGCCGATCCTGTGGTGAGGTCTTGGAGCGGGGGTGGAATTACTGTCTGGCCTGCGGAACGGCGGTGGAGTGAGATCGGGCTGGATGGCGATGGCCGCGGTCGGGCTCTTCCTCCTCGCCGGTTGCGATCGGCCCGACCCTCCGTCGGATCCGGAACTCCGTGCCGAGTTGGGGATTGCCGATGAAGTCCAGATCCATCGGGTCATGGTCACTGGCGCGGCAGAGGTCACCCGCCTGATCCCGGCGTATCTGGAGGTCACCGCCGGCGATCTGGTCCAGTTCCAGATCCGGGGTCACCGAGTCCATCAGGTGGTCTTCGAGACCGATGAACTGACTGCGGAGGCAAGGGCTTTTCTGGAGAGGACGGGGCAACTGGCTCCCCCCCCGTTGACAGCATCGGAGGCACGGTTGGTCCTCTCCTTCGAGGGGGCTCCCGAGGGGATCTATCCGTATCGCATGGATGGATACGCCCCGTCCGTGACGGGGCATATCATGGTGCGGCACCCGTGAACCCAAAGGATCCGGGAGAGGCATTCAGATGGAACGAGAGCGCACCGGGAAGAACATTGGACGGATCCTCTTCGATGCAGGACGGATCACCGAGGAGGAGATCGAACGAGCCCTGACGCATCAGCGCCGGGAGGGGGGGCTTTTCGGAGAGGCGCTGGTGGCGTTGGGGTTGGTCCGAGCCTCGGAGGTGGAGTGGGGGTTGGCATCGCAGTACAACCTCCCCTACGTCTTTCCGGAAGCGTCGGCTGTGGATCCGGATGTGGCCCGACTGGTGACGGTGGACTGGGCGCTGGCTCACACCGCTCTACCCATCGCCCGCTCCGGAGACCGGGTGACGCTGGTGGTGGATTCGCCCCTGAAGACCGAGGCCGCCAGGGAACTGAACGCCCGGGTCGGGCTCGAGGTGGATCTGGCCCTGGGGCCGCCAGACCGGATTCGAGAGGTGATCCGCACGGTCTTCGTTCAGGAACGCCCTGGGGCCGGGAGCATGATGGCGGCTCGGGCCTTATCCCTGGATGAATTGGGCTCCCTGGCCAGAATGGGACGATCTCCGCGCTGGGGTATCTCGGTTCGGGAAGGGAGGGGGATCGGCTGGTACGAGGATGGTGGGCAGGTTCGCCGTTACCGGCTCAAGCCGGATTGGGAGGCCGTGCTGGAGCGCATCCTCTCCCCCTCGCCTGGGGAAAGGCTCCCCGCTAGAGGGGAAGGCGCCTGGCTGGCACAGATCCGGCAGGGCGGGCAGTCCGGGGTAGTGGAGGTTCGGGGGATTTCCACCTCCCTGGGATTCGAACTGCTCCTCACGCCCCGAGAGTCGCCTTCCCAGGAATCGAATGAGGTTCCGGAGCCGGATCGGGAGACCATTGAGGAGTTACGGCTCCTGCTGGCGGCAGGTCCATTGACCCTTCAACTTCGCAGCCGTCCCGAGCGGATGTCCCGGGAGCTTCTCCCTCGACTGCCGGGGCTTCTTCTGGGGGAGGGCCATCGGTCCCTTCATCTCAGCCGCAGGGAAGTCCAGTCATCGCCTCTCCCCGGTGTCCTGGCGCTTCCGTTGGATGGCCCGGAAGGGGCAACTGCCCGACGCCTCAAGGAACTTGAGGAGTTCCGCTTCGATGCGGTCTCCGTGGAGGTCGAACTGGGTAATCCCGTGGCCTGGCCCGCTGCCCGGAGTCTCGCGTCGGCGGTTTTCGTCTGGGCCGCCCGATCCACCGGAGCGGCTCCCGGGACCTACCCCCCTGCGCTCTCCGGGGTGGGATGGACCTTGGATTGGAGGCCGTCGGACGGCGACCTGGCACCAGGATGGGTCCTCCGCAGAGCGGCACCGTTGGACTCCAGGGTGCCTTCATCCTCGACGCCTGCATCAGGCAGGGAGGTCACCGATGCACCGAATGGATGAGCTTCTGCGAACGGTGGTCGCTGAGGGAGGCTCCGATCTCCACCTGACTCCTCACAGAAGACCCATGATGAGGCGGTTCGGGGATCTCCGGGAGCTTTCGTGGGATGTGACCGACGCCGAAGGCATCAGGGAGATGCTTTCGGAGATCCAGCCGGAGGCGGTGAGAAAGGAGTTCGCGGACGGGTTCGAGGCGACCTTCGCCCATGAGATCCCAGGTGTGGCCCGCTTCCGGGTCCACATCTTCCGGCATGACCAGGGGGTTGCCGCCGCCATCAGAATCGTCTCCCATGGGATTCCGGAACCGGATGATCTGGGACTTCCTCAGGCGGTGAGTGACTTCGCTCGGTTGGAACGGGGGGTGGTGCTTGTGACCGGGCCTCGGGGGGCGGGAAAGTCAACCACCATGGCTTCCTTGCTCCAACAGATTGCGCGAAATCATCCACGGCACATCATCACCCTTGAAGATCCCGTGGAGTTCGTTCTGCCGCCCGGGCGCTCCGTGATCCAGCAGAGGGAGGTGGGTCGCACCGTGGCATCCGTCGCCGCGGGCCTCCGCTCTGCCGTGCGGGAAGACCCGGATGTCCTGATGGTCCACGAACTCCGCGGGGCGGAGGTCTTCGAGTTGGCGCTGGAGGCAAGTGAAGCCGGCGTGTTGGTGCTGGGAAGCCTCCCTACCGCATCGGTGCGGAAGACGCTGTCCCGGATCGTCGCCGCCTTCCCTCGGGAGGAGCGGCCCAGGATCCTGGGAATGATGGCCGATAACCTGCGGGGGGTCGTGGCGCAGGTGCTTCTTCGGAAGGATTCCACCGAAGGCCGCGTGCTCGGGCTCGAACTGATGAATGTGAACGGACCTATGGCCCAGTTGATCCGGGAAGAGCGCATCCATCAGATCCCGGCGCTGATCCAGACCGGACGCAAGTCCGGCAATCAGCTCCTGGACCAGCACCTCATGGATCTGCTCATGGAGGGCGTGATCCATGCCGAGGAGGCACACGCCTGGGCTCGTCAGAGGGATGTGTTCAGCGCCTATCTGGACAGTGCCCAACGGGAAGCATGACAGGAACGGCGAAGCGCCTCCTCCCGGATGATGGGAGGAGGCGCTCCAAGTACCTCATGGGATCGTTCGCCGAGAACCATCGGCGAGACTGGCCCGGCTCTGGTCAACGCCGGGGCCGACCATCCCTGCGCTGGCGGCGACGCTCGCGCCGGATGGCTGCTTCGCGCTTCCGCTTCCGCTGGGCACTCGGCTTCTCGTAGAAGCGGCGCTTGCGCAACTCGGAATAGAGGCCCGAACGCTGTACCTTGCGCTTGAACTTCCGAAGGGCCCGCTCGAGGTTCTCTCCTTCCTGAACGATAACTTCCAAGAGTATCACGCTCCTCGGGTGATTCCTGCACGGTGGATTGACAGACAACTAGCTCTAAAACCTAGTCATTTGAAGCCGGATCATCAACATCCCGTTCGGCGACCGGTGCTTCCGAACGGTTCGGCAGGGATTCCGAGGGATCCAGTGGATCCCCTCCCGGGTCCGTTCCGGGGGAAGGCCCCTTGCGATGCAGCGCATGGGTGTAGATCCGGTAGGCGTGTTCGTTACGAAGGTAGTCTCTGACCCAGAGCTCAAATGGAGGAAGGGGGAGCATACCTTCGATGCGCTCGACCACCATCATGGCGAACTGGAGGCGGTCTCGGGCACTGAAGTCGAAGCTCTCTCCTGAGAGAATCTCCTCTACCGCCTCCTGGAACGCCTCCGGGTTCACCAGGGAAATGAAGTGAGCCACCTGATCGATCCGGTAGGAGGAATAGATGGAGCGCAGTTCACCCACCGTCCTCGCCGTGACCTGAAGGTCATCCTCCTCCCACTCGCCCGAGATCTCCCGGGCGTTGGAACGGAGGATGTCCCGGAACCACTGTCTCAGACGCGGTGGGTTTCGTTCCCTCCGCTCCTGGGTGTGAAGGGCGGAAGCGAGAAGCCCGGCCAGAAGTGGACGCCCCAGCGCCCTGGCCTTCCGGTCGATTTCGCCCTCGGATTCCTCCACGAAGATGTCGGCAGTGCGGATCTCCTCGCCTTCATCCGGGTTTCCGTCGCGGCGACGGAAGGAGAAGTGGCCGGTCCAGCGTCCGGCCCGGCTTCGACCTGTGACCAGGAAACAGGCCCAGGATTCGCCTTCGTGGTCGATGAAGCCCACCGAGCGACGGTGAGGCTGTTCTGCACTCAAAGGAAGGCCGAGAATAGAAGGGAAGTGGGAGGGCGGCGCCGGGGACGATTCCAACGGTCAGGGCATTGGAAAGATGTCCGGGTGTGGGTGCGGGATCAAGGAAGCGGGTGGAATGGCCCTCCGGAGTCTTGGATAGAGGCGCTTGCCCGGTGACGCCTCCCTTGGTTATGGTCGCCGTCCCCTTCCAGACAGGGTACGACTTCGAATGGAGGGGGACCGCCGCCGAGGTCGACTCCTGGTCGAGACCTTTCCGACCTGACTCTCTCGACCCGATTCCCGAACACCTGGACGCCCCCAGACACCTGCCCCAGGAGACCTTGCCATGACGCCCCTCTCCACTGGTTCCTCGGAAGATGTCGTCCTTACCGGAGCCTGCGAGATTTCCCTGGAGCGAGCCATTCTCCGGTACCGACCTCCTTCGGGGTCGGCGCCCTCCCAAGGGGCGGAGGACCTGGGGTTGGGAGTGGTTCTGACCGCATCTCCGGGGGGGGAAGGGCGGATTCTCGATCTTGGCAGCGGAGAGGTTCGACTCTTCAATCCCGATGGACCGGTGGTCCTCCTCGGGTGGGTTCTGGCCTCTGCCGTGGAGCGGATCCGATCGAATCTGGACCAGGACCCTCAGTCGGTTCGGCGCATGGGGTTCGCCATGGCTCTGAAGGTGCTCAATCGTACGGGCTTCGGAGCCCTCACCCGGCCCCTCCTCCTTCGTCTCGGGTTCCGGGATATCGTGCAGGATATCGACCCCCATGAGGGAGCCGCTATCCGAGTCGAGGTGCCAGGTCATGGGGTGATCTCCCTCCTACTCGACGCGGATTCGGCGGCGGTGCTGGTGGACGTCCCCTGGGATCATCCGTCGCCGGCGCTGGAAGAGGCTCTGGCGATGGCATTCCACTCAGGCGACCGATCCTGGGTGGACGGCGAGAGGATCTCCCTGAGTCGCGCCGTGGACGTTTCCGGACGGCAGAGGTATCGGTTGGACCTCCCCGTTCCGGACAGCGTGACCGAGACGCGGGAACTCCTGGCGCGGGTCCGGGCGGGGGTGATGTCGCTGGTGTCACTCTTCGAGCCCGAACGGCACGGGGCGGTGGCGGAGCGAGTTCACGTGTTCGGGGCTCGCGATTCTCTCCGGCAGGTGCGGGAGGGCGGTGGTTCCCGGCGGTTCCCGGTATTTCCATCCACCCGGCTTCGAGCCTCTTCGTCAACCCCATCGGCGGCGATTGAAAAGGGGCGTTCAAGGGGAGATGGGTCCGCCGCCGGGGCGTCCCGGATCCACTGATCCGTACCCGGCCGGGTCAGCCCATCCGGTAGCACACCTTTCGCGATTGGCTGGTCGCCCCGTGCCCTCCATCCCGGCACCTATCCCGCGCGGATTCTCCCAGCCGGCGCTGATTCCCCATCCTTCGCCGCTTCGCCCATACTGCGCGCATTTCCCTCTTCTCCCTGCACTTCCCCGTTTTCAACCCAATCTCCGCGCAGCATCTCTCCTGCTCACGACTCCGGCAGCATCTCCCCTGCTCACGCCTCCATTGGGGCCGTCGAGCATGGTCAAGTCCTTTTGGGGGGCCTCAACCTGGGGGCCTCAACGGGACCCCTCTCGGGGCGGGATAGGGTGGGGTGCCACTCAGTGCAAGGACCTCACACGTCGCAGGCCTATGGAGGGTGCTGCCTATTCCGGCGGGGCCGTAGTCCCTCCCGGAGCCGGATGCTCGAAACGCCTTTTTCCAAAAACGGCACCGGGCGCACGGGGAGTGCTTGCGGCAGGATCTCTTCCCGAAGTCCTTGTGGCTACATGGATCCGGGTGTGGGGAATTGGGAACATTTGTTTTATTGGGTGTCTCGAAGATTGCGGAAAGCTTCAAGTGGTCTTTTTGTAAGTCCATTTACGGCAACAACTTGCGGATCCTCGCCTTTTCTTCGGGGGGGTGCCGGACCGCTTGCGCCGGCTTTGGCGATCTCGTATGATCGAAGTCCCCAAGACGGGAGCTCGCTTCGCCGGGTCGGGGAGATTTCCCCCATTCAGGGCGCGGCGTGCCTCCACTGCTTCGACACATCGAACCCAGCGATCCATTGAACAAGCCAGCTAGATGGGAGACGTGTTCCGTTCAATTGAATGTCAGCCTTCCCCGCGACCTGGCGGTGCAGGTGGCCGAAGTACAGAAGTCCGATCCCGAATTCTTGAGTCGGTTGGTTCGATATGGACTGACTCGAAGGTCCGTGTTCCATCAGCTTCGGGATGCCCAAGCGGGGCAAGAAGCCCATCCCGGCTCCCCCTTCATTTCCTGACAGCGACTTGAGGGTGGTGGGTGGGGCGCCGCAAAGTGTTCCAGTGGAGCTGATCATTTTGCATAATCAAGGCCTTTGACCGAGACTTCTGAGTATCGGCTGGTGCTTCCAACCCTTGACATCCCCCCTACGATTGCCGTCACCCGTCGGTAAATTCCGCAGCTTATGTACTTGACGAGTTCCGGTTCCTTGCCCGAAGTTGGCCATACTCGTCACAGGGCTTCGGTGGTTTTCGGCGACCGGACCCTGTGTGACAGATGGTCGTCCCTCACACGGGGATCGATTCGTGAGCCAGACCGGAGCGATGCAGGGGGGAGACACCCCGGCCCCTGAGGATCCGGAGGTCCTCAGGGCCAAGTACCTGGATTATTGCTCGGCCAGAGTGGCTGAGAGGCTTCTCCGTCTGTCCGCCGATCAGATCTATGTCCTGGCGGAAGAGGCAGTGCGCTCGTCGGAGGCGCAGGGGCGGGAATCCGGGGAGTTTTCCTACGATACCGCAGTTCGGCTGGCTACCGGACGCATCGCCGAACAGCTTTCCCTTCCTCCCTTCCAGCTCTGGCTGGCGGCCTACCGGGAGGATCCTTCCCGCTTCGAGGCCGAACTTCTCGGTTTGTGGGAATCGGAGTTGGCACCGGATCGCAACAAACACGGCGGGTGACGGCCCATTCTCACCGGGCCGTCACCCGCCGTGTTTCGATCCATTGACTCCTGGCATGGAGCCTGGAATGTGTCCGGGACTGCCAGATCTCGGTTCCGGAGTCCCTGGATGAGGCGGCGGAAGGCCTCCGCCGGGGCGAGGGCTCAGAAGGGAAGGTCGTCGTCGGGCTCGGAGATATCGGGACCTGGACGGGAGGTTCCACCACCAAAACCGCTCCCGGAACGACTGCCGCCTCCGCTGAACCCGCCTCCTCCAGCACCTGTGCCGGAGGGGCCGCCCTGCCCGAGCATGACCATCTCACCTACCACGATGTCCGTATAGTACCGGACATTGCCCTGGTCATCCTCGGACTGCGAGTACTCGATCCGACCCTCCACGTAGAGGCGGTCGCCCTTTGTGACGTACTGTTCCACGATCTCGGCCAGCCGACCAAAGAAGGTGAGCCGATGCCATTCGGTTCGCTCCTGTTGCTGGCCGGATCGGTCCTGAAAGGTGCGATTCGTGGCCAGGGAAACCTTACCGACGCGAAGGCCGGATCCGGTGCTGCGGATCTCGGGGTCGGCACCGACGTTCCCGATGAGCATGACCTTGTTGAGGGATCGAGCCATGGCGTGCTTTGTCTCCATTCGCGCTCTGGGGCGCGGGTTGGGTCTGGAAGGGCGGATGGGGAAGGGACTGCCGGTACCGGCTCCACCACCGGTACCCCAGCCTCTTCCATACGGGGAAGGTATACCCGGGACCGGGTCGTGACCATGGCCGCATGGGACGGAGAGCGGGCCCACGTATTCGTGCCTGGCCGCTGTGACCCGGCTGGACCCGCCTGGAGCGTTCGAGCCGAGTCGGCCAGTGCGGATCGGCCGGCTTGGCCTGGCGAGCGTCGGTCGGCCAGGCCGAGACGGTCCGGGTGAGCTGGTCCGGGTAGACCGGTGGGCTCCCGGTTGGCCCTGGAGGCGGGGGTCGGTACCATTGGGGGGAGATCCGGATGCTTGGGGCAACCCATCCGGAGGATCGAGGCACCGGTGACTTGCCCCAAGGGATCGGCCCCGCCGTACCCGTCACCGAACCTGACCCTTTTCAACCTGCCATCGGGGTTCATCATGACCGGAGACGCACTCGTCCGTGTGGAGATCGACGATCGTATCGCCACCATTACCATTGATCGTCAAAAGAAGCTCAACGCCCTGAACCCCCAGGTCCTGGAGGAGCTGGATTCGGCTTTCCGCTCCGTGGAGTCCAACGAGGACGTTCTGGGTGTGATTCTCACCGGTGCCGGTGAGAAGGCATTCGTCGCCGGCGCGGACATCGGCGTCCTGGCGGAGATGGATCCTGCCCGGGCCGTGGAGATCAGCCGGCAGGGGCAGGGAGTGCTCAACCGGATTGAACGCTTCCCCAAGCCCGTCCTCGCTGCGGTAGGCGGATATGCCCTCGGGGGGGGATGCGAACTCGCTCTGGCGTGCCACCTTCGTCTGGCCTCTGAGAATGCCCGCTTCGGTCTCCCGGAGGTCGGGCTGGGACTGATCCCCGGCTACGGCGGTACGGTCCGGCTCGCCCGTCTGGTTGGACTCGGGCTAGCGGTCCAGATGACCCTCACCGGAGAGATGGTGGACGCCGGAAAGGCGGAGCGGATTGGCCTGGTGAGCGGTGTGGTCCCCCGGGCCGAACTGGAGGCTGGCGCCCGGGAATTCATGGGTAGGGTGATCAAGCACGGACCGGTGGCGCTGCGGATGGCCCTCCAGTCGGTCTACCACGCCGTTGAGACCGAGTCGGCCCGGGCACTGGATCATGAGGCGGCACTCTTCGGGCTCCTGGCCGCCACCGACGACATGAGGGAGGGGCTGACGGCTTTTCTGGAGAAGCGTGCCCCCGATTTCCAGGGTCGCTGAGGCAACGGACCGGAGACGAGCGCACTTGAGGCTTGCCCAGTTGGTGCTGCGGAGCTTCCGGAATCTGGTGGACGACGCGCTGGAGTTCCCACCGGAGGGCGTGGCTGTAGTGGGCCCCAATGCCCAGGGGAAGAGTAATCTCCTGGAGGCCATCTACTACCTCGAGGTTCTCCGCTCCTTTCGCGGAGCGCCCGATCGGGATCTGGTTCGCTTCGGCGGCGATGTATTCCGTCTCCAGGGTCGCGTCGTCACAGCGGAGAATGACGCGCCTTTCCAGGGAGGGCGTCCTGAAAGGACCGTGGCGGCTGCCTGGCAACGATCCGGCGGGCGGAAGAAGGTCACTCTGGACGATGTTGAGACGGAGCGCCTCGGTGACGGGGTGGGTCATGTCTGCGCCGTCCTGTTCACGCCGGCGGACCTGGCGCTGGTGGATGACGGACCTCATGTGCGGCGCCGGTATCTGGACATCGTGCTCTCGCTCAGTGAACCTGGCTACATGGCGGCCCTGCAGCGGTACCGGCAGGTGCTCTCCCAGCGCAACGCAGCTCTGAAGGCCGGCGGGCATTCACCCCAGACCCATGCGTGGGAACCACTCCTGGTGGACGCCGGCTCCCGGGTCACTGTTTTCCGTAGCCGGTGGATCGACACCATGGCCGCGTCCTTCTCCCGGATCCACGAGGAGATCTCCGGCGGGACCGGAGCCAGGATGACCCTGGACTCAGGTATTCCCGGCCTGCCGGAGGGGCAATTGGAGCTGGAAGGAGTGAGCGAGGCATTGGAGGTGGCGTTGCGGGAGGCCCGGGACCGTGACGTACGACTCGGTACGACCACCGTGGGGCCTCACCGGGACGAACTCCTCCTCCTCCTGGCACCGGGGGAGGGGGCCCAGGACGTGCGCCGCTTCGGCTCCGGGGGCCAGCGACGAAGTGTCGCCCTGGGGCTCAGGCTTCTGGAAGCGGAGACGATCCGCCGCCGCCGGGGGCGCGAACCCCTTCTTCTCATGGACGATGTCTTCGCGGAGTTGGACGAGGCGCGGTCCATGCGCCTGCTGGACTTACTCCATCGTACTGCGGTGGGACAGGTGATCCTGACCGCGCCGAGAAAGGCCGAGATCCGTTTCCGACAGGAAGGGATCGAGCGCTGGGGGATCCGCGACGGGAGGATCCTCCGGTGATGGTGCGCGGGGGGGCAACGACCAGAGTTCAAGGTACGGAGACCATGTTGGACCCAATTGCACGGCTCGACCCAATCACTCCGTCCCAGGGGCGCATGACGTTGCCGCCAGGCACGAAAGCGCTGTCAGGGAGAGTCTCTCCGACCCCGTCGGAATCGGGCGTCGCCCCGGTTGTTGAGAGGCGCTGATGGCCTCGGCGCCGGACCGGAGCGGGGGCGGAGGCGGGGAGGGTCCGCCTTCCCACGGGCCTGTGCCCCTGAGCGATGTCCTCCCGGAATTTCTCCGAAAGCATGGGTTGGAAGGGGAGGTGGAGGCTCAGGAGGCTCTGGCCAGGTGGGATGCGGCGGTGGGGTCCGCCATTGCCCGGGTGGCACGGCCAAGCGGTGTGTCGCGGGGCGTTCTCTATGTGGAGGTACGATCATCCGCCTGGATGAGCGAGCTCAATCTCATGCGACGGGACATCATGGCCCGCCTGAACGCCGGGCTGGATCAGGGGAGGATCCGTCGGCTGGTCTTCCGTTTGCGAGGAGACCCGATCACCACCCCGGATCCGGACGGTTCGTCGGAAGGGTAGGGACCCGGTCCACCACTTTCACGTGCGTCTCGCCCGGGCTCCTGCAGGGCCGGTGTCGCGGGACCGGCGTCAGGCGTGGAAATACCACTCCGGATCCCCTAAATTACCTTGTCTGTCCTTGTCCGATCCCTCCGTTCCGGAGACCGCTGCAGATGGCCGAGACCCCCAGCCCGTCGTCCCAGTCCCAGTATACATCCGGTCAGATCCAGGTCCTCAAGGGCCTGGAGGCGGTCCGGAAGCGACCGGGCATGTACATTGGTTCCACCTCGACCCGGGGGCTCCACCACCTGGTGTACGAGGTGGTGGATAACTCCATCGACGAGGCCATGGCCGGGTACTGCACCCGGGTCGATGTCACCATCCACCAGGATGATTCCATCACGGTGGTGGACGATGGGCGTGGAATTCCTGTGGACATCCACCCTACGGAGAAGGTGCCCGGGGTGGAGTTGGCCATGACCACCCTCCATGCCGGCGGGAAGTTCGACAAATCCAACTATAAGGTGTCCGGCGGTCTCCACGGTGTCGGTGTCAGTGTGGTGAACGCCCTCTCCGATTGGCTGGAGGTGGAGATTCGTCGGGACGGTCGCCTGTGGCACCAGCGGTTCCATCGCGGGATCAAGCAGAAGGAGTTGGAAGACCGTGGACCCGCAGAGGGCAAGGGGACCCGAGTCTCGTTCAAGCCCGACGCCGAGATCTTCACCGAGACGGTCTATAACCTGGACACCCTCATGTCCAGGCTCCGGGAGATGGCCTTCCTTAACCGAGGCCTGCAGATCTCAATCCGGGATGAGCGCCCGAAGGAGCCTGTGGAAGAGGTCTTCCAGTACGAGGGAGGGCTCGCTGAGTACGTGGTCTATCTCAGGGGCGCCCGGCAGCCCCTCCATGAGCCCCCCTTCTACTTTGAGGCGGAGAAGCCCGAGGCCGAGATCGAACTGGCCATGCAGTACGATGCCGGTTTCAGCGAGAACACTCACACCTTCGTGAACAACATCAACACCCACGAAGGGGGCTCCCACCTTACCGGATTGAAGGCTGCGCTGACCCGCACCATCAACGACTACGCCAAGAAGAACAACCTCCTGAAGAAGGCGGATCACTCCCTCTCGGGGGACGATGTGCGGGAGGGTCTGACCTGTGTGCTTTCGGTTCGGGTCATGGAGCCCCAGTTCGAGGGGCAGACCAAGACCAAGCTGGGCAACTCCGAGGTGCGTGGGGCGGTGGAGGCCGCCGTCAATGAGCATCTGGCCATCTGGCTGGATGAGAACCCCAAGGCCGCCAAGGCGGTCATCGAGAAGTCGCTGCAGGCTGCCCGGGCCCGGGAGGCCGCTCGAAAGGCTCGGGATCTGGCCCGGAAGAAGAATGCCCTGGAAGGGGGCGTTCTCCCCGGCAAGTTGGCGGACTGCTCCCTGAACGATTCCTCCATGACCGAGATCTTCATCGTGGAGGGTGATTCGGCAGGGGGCTCCGCCAAGCAGGGTCGGGATCGTTCCTTCCAAGCCATCCTCCCCATCAAGGGGAAGATCCTGAATGTGGAGCGGGCACGGATCGATCGGGTCCTGGGCAATGAAGAAGTCCGTGCCATGATTACCGCCATCGGCACCGGGATTCGGGACGACTTCGACCTGGACGCGGCGCGGTACGGTAAGATCATCATCATGACGGACGCCGACGTGGACGGCGCCCACATCCGTACCCTGCTCCTCACCTTCTTCTTCCGGCAGATGCGCGAGCTGATTGAGGCGGGCTACGTGTACATCGCCCAACCGCCGCTGTATCGGGTGGGGAAGGGGAAGCAGGAGTACTACGCCTACTCGGAGGATCAGCGCCGGGAAATCGTGAAGCGGGTGACCAACGGAAAGGGCGATGAGGCCCGCGGCCTCAACATCCAGCGGTACAAGGGTCTCGGGGAGATGAACCCGGATCAGCTCTGGGCCACCACCATGGACCCGGCCTCCCGGACGCTCATGCAGGTGACCATGGAGAGCGCCGCAGAGGCCGACTCCATCTTCTCCCGTCTCATGGGGGACGATGTGGAGCCTCGCCGTCAGTTCATCGAGAAGAACGCCCGCTACGTCCGAAACCTGGATATCTGAAGGCGACGGTTCCAGGCGGGCAGCGCGGCACAACCGGGGGCGGAGCCGGATCCATCGGTTCCGCCCCCGCTCATTTTGCGGTGTATTCTCACATTTGGGCCCACAGTAGTCTTGCGGTTCTGTTCGGGTATCAGTGAATATTGGGAGTCCGGGCGCGTCGGGGCGCTCGGGATTCCAGTGTGGATTCCAGAACGGGAGTGCACCATGTCACCATTCAGGTTCGAAGGGCCCCTGAGACGCGGGCCCACTCCGCAGGACCATGGGGCCGCCGGCTCTAGGCGCCGTCCCCGCTACTCACCATCCATCCTCTCAATGGGCGTGGCCGCGGTTGCTGCCCTTGCGCTGGCCGTCTCGGCGGTGCCCCTTTCGGCCCAGGCCCAGGGCACTGTGGTGGGGACCATCACCGACACCGCCGGCCAGCCCCTCAGCGGTGTCCAGGTGGTTGTGGTGGGCACACAGAGAGGTGGACTTACCGCAGGGGACGGGCGCTACACCATCGCTGGAGTGCCTGCGGGAGAGCGGCAGATCCGGGCCACCTCCCTCGGGTACCGGTCGGAAACCCGGCGCATCGATCTTGCTCCCGGCGAGACGGTGACAGTGGACTTCCAACTGGCCACCTCGGCAGTTGCGCTGGATGAGATCGTGGTGACCGGGACGGCCGGTGGGGTTGAGCGTCGGGCCATCGGGAACGTGGTTACGAACATCCGGGCTTCCGAGGTCATGGAGTTGGCTCCGGTTCCCGACATGCAGTCGCTCCTCAATGCCCGGGCGCCCGGCGTCATCGTCACGCCTGGTACCGGGATGGTGGGGAGCGGCTCCCAGGTCCGGATCCGGGGCTCGTCCTCCATCTCCCTGTCGAACACGCCGCTCCTCTACGTGGACGGCGTGAGGGTCGATAATGCCCAGAACTCAGGGCCCATCAACCAGGCCTTTGGATCCAGCGTCATCTCCCGCATCAACGACTTCAACCCGGACGACATCGAGAGTATCGAGATCATCAAGGGCCCGGCGGCGGCTACCCTCTACGGGACCGAGGCGGCGAATGGGGTGATCCAGATCATCACGAAGCGCGGCGCCCAGGGAGCGCCGCAGTGGAACTTCACCACCAGGCAGGGTGCGAACTGGTTCCGGGACGCCATCGGCCGGGTGCCGGTGAACTACTGGCGAAATCCGGCCACCGGGCAGGTGGAGTCCATCAACTTTGCCCAGACCGAGAAGGATCGTGGCAATCCCCTGTGGAGAACCGGGCATGTCCAGAACTACAATCTGAGTGTGAGCGGGGGCACGGCGGACTTCCGCTACCACATCTCCGGGAATTGGGACGAGGAGCAGGGGGCCGACTGGGATAACTCGGTGACGCGGCGTGGAGCCCGTGCCAACCTGACGGTGGTGGCCTCCCCCTCGGTGGAAATCACCGGGAACGTGGGGTACACCCGGGGCAACTTCCAGCTGGCCTGTGAGGGAGGGTGCGGCGGTACCACATGGGCCACCTACTTCTCCACCCCGGCCCATGCCCAGGGCGACGACCGCCGGCGCGGCGCCCGGAGCTTCGTCCCCGAATACTACTGGGAGGTGACGGATCGGACCCAGGAGTTGGGCCGCTTCACCGGGAGCATCCAGGTGAACCACACGCCGCGAACCTGGTTCGCCCAGCGTCTTGTGGCAGGGATCGACGACACCCGGGAAGATGATCAGACCCTCACCGAGATCAGCGCCCTGTACCGGGAGTGGAGCCCCACAGGACGGGGAGGAAAGGACGTCACTCGGCGCGACATCACCAACTACACCATCGACTACAGCGGCTCCCTCATCCTGCCGGTGAGCGAATCCCTCACCTCCCAGACCTCATTCGGGACCCAGTACTACGATCGGATGCTCCGGGTGGTGAGCGCATCCGGCGCCGAGTTCGCCCTCCCGGGGCTCCGGGTGGTAAACGCCACGGCCGAGACTTCCGCCGGTGAGACCTTCGTCCAGAGTGTCAGCCTGGGCGTGTTCCTGCAGCAGCAATTCTCCTGGAATGATCGGCGCTACCTGACCCTCGGGGTCAGGGCTGACGACCACTCGGCTTTCGGGGAGAACTTCGATCTCGTCTACTACCCGAAGATCTCTGGGGCCTGGGTCGTTTCGGAGGAGGATTTCTGGAATGTGGACTGGGTGGGCGACCTCAGGCTCCGCACCGCCTTCGGCCGCGCCGGGGAACAGCCCGGCGCCTTCGACGCCCTCCGGACCTTTAGCGCTGTTCCCGGACCAGGCGACGCCGCTACGGTCACCCCCGGCGGGGTGGGGAACCCGGACCTGGGTCCGGAGCGGGCACAGGAATTCGAGATCGGTTTTGAGGCCGGTGTCCTGAACGACCGGGCCGGGGTGGACTTTACCTTCTACCGTCAGCGGACCCGGGATGCCATCCTGCTGCAGCCGGTGGCCCCCTCTACCGGGTTCCCCGGCTCCCGCTTCGTGAACGTGGGTGAGGTCCGGAACTTCGGATTCGAGCTGGCGCTCCGTGCACAGCCGGTGGTCCGAGACAACTTCCGCATGGAGACCACGTTCTCCATCTCCCGGAATGACAGCGAGGTGGTGGATCTGGGGGACAGGGATGAGATCGGGCTCGGGTTCGGAATCACCCACAAGGTAGGCTATCCGATTGCCAGTTGGTTCAACCAGCGCATCGTATCAGCCGAGTTCGATGAGAACGGCCGTCACATCCGCGCCAGCATGCTGTGCGACGACGGCGCCGGCGGGACCACCCCCTGCTTCAACGCTGCGGGCCAGGTAGTGGCTCCGGCCGTCCACCTGGGCCGGAGCGCCCCTCTCCACGAGGGGGCCTTCTCTTCCACCTTCACCCTTTTCGACCGGGTTCGACTGTACGGGCTCGTGGATTTCAAGACCGGGTTCAAGAAGTGGGATCACGTCCTCCGGGTGCGTTGTTCCCTGTTCAATATCTGCGAGGAGAGCGTTGACCCCCTGCGGTTCATCGCTGATCGCCCGGCAGAGATCGCCGCCTTCCAGAACGGTGACATCTTCGGTGCCCACTACACCAACGATTCCAGCTTCCTGCGTCTGCGCGAAGTGTCTGCCAGCTTCATCGTGCCCACCGAGTACGCCCAGCGAATCGGTGCTTCCAGGGCTACCGTGACGCTTTCGGCCCGGAATCTGGGGACCATCACGAACTGGACGGGGATGGATCCGGAGGCCCGGTTCCTGGGTGGGGCTCGCGGCGGTTTCGGTGGGTTCGAGCAGAACCACCTCCCGCAGCTCACCAGCTTCGTCACCTCCGTCAACCTCACCTTCTGAGTGGAGGAGCGAATCATGAAGACACGACTGCGATTCTTTGCCCCTACCGCTCTGGCTCTTCTTGCAGTGACGGCGGGGTGTGACGGCGTTCTCAGCGTGGACGCGCCCGGCGTGGTGGATGCCGGGGACCTGGAGAACGCAGAGGTCGCCGAACTTCTGGTGACCGGGACCATCTCCGATTTCGACTGCGCCCTGGGCGCCTACATCGTGAACGGCGGCCTCCTGGGCAACGAGCTCCAGGATGCGTCGGTGACGGCAGCACGGTTCCCCTTGGATGCCAGGATCATCACGGAGACGTCCGCATACGGAGTGAACGCCTGTAGCGGCAATCCTCCCGGCATCTATCGTCCCCTCTCAACGGCCCGTTGGTCGGCGGACAATGCCCTTCGGAGCCTGGATGGCTGGACCGACGCCCAGGTCCCGAACCGGACCCGCCTCATAGGGCAGGCGGCGGCGTACTCCGGGTATTCCCACCTTCTCCTTGGCGAGGGGTTCTGCTCGGTGGTCATCGAGGAGAACGGTCCTGAGGTCCAGCCGGAGGCGGCCTTCCAGGCAGCCGTGGCCCGATTCACCCGGGCAGTGGAATCGGCGCGGGCCACCGGAGACAGGAGTACCGAAGCCATGGCCCTCCTGGGTCGAGCCCGGACGCAACTGAACCTTGGCAACAACTCACAGGCGGCGGCAGATGCCCGGGCTGCCCTGGCCGTGGATGATCGCTTCGAGATCGTCTCCACTGCCTCCACGGCATCGGCACGCCGCTGGAACCGGGTGGGGGATGAGTTCTTCGGAGGTCGGATCACCGTGGCGCCCCTTTTCAGGAATCTGACCGTGGAGGGAGTGCCAGACTCCAGGGTGGAGGTCATCGACACGAACACGGTAGGACAGGATAGCGCCACACCGGTCTGGATGGTCACCAAGTACGGCAGCGCTCGAACCGCCTCGCTCCGTGAGAATCCGCTCCCCATCGCCACCTGGCGGGAGGCCCACCTCATCATCGCTGAGGCGGAGGGCGGTCAGGAGGCCGTCTCCCGCATCAACCTCCTGCGAGCGCACCACGCCCTCCCTGCCTTCGACGGGGGAAGCGCTGCCGAGATCCAGGAGCAGGTACGGGTAGAGCGTGCCCGTGAGCTCTACCTGGAGGGGCACCACCTGAACGACATGCGGCGCTTTGATCTGCCCCAGGTGCCGGAGGCCGGGACGGAGTATCGCCAGGGTGGACTGTACGGAAGCGTTCGTTGCTTTCCCCTCCCTGAGGTGGAGCGAAATGCGAACCCCAATGTTTCCTGATGGGATTGACGGGCCTATTGGGCCGACGAAAGTGCGGTGGCTCGGCGTTCTGATGTCTGAACGTCAGGTCTGATGCGAGAGTTTGGGTGCCCAGCGCTCACCACAGGTCTCCGAAGCCGGGACGGCGGTGAGCGCTGGGCCCCCAACGGAAGGCGCGCAAGCTGGATCCACACAGGATCTCACCATTGGAACCCAAAAAACCGAATCTGGATTCGGTTTTCGGGAGGATCAGAGGGGATCAGATGGGCCTGGAAGGTCCCTTCCGCCCCCCACCGGCTATCCCCACATACCCCTGGTGCCCCCCTACCCTCTTGTTCGTGGGCGCTGTTGGAGGGGCGACCGCAGACGCCGGGACCCCAACCGCCACGTCTGCCTCACCAACGGCATCCACCCACAAGACGGTAGGGGGGTCTTCAGGGGGTGGATGGGGTGAGGGCTGGGGTCTCGGGCAGTCGGCAAATCGCGCTCTGGTGGCTGGCGAGTTTCGCTGCGGCGGCTGGCGGGTCTCGCTCTCTGGAGGTTCCTATGGCTCACCCCGGCGGTTGGGGGGGCTCGCTTCTCTGGCAGGGGCCGATTCGGCTATGGAAGCGCCCCCATGTTGGGGCGACTCTCCGGCATGTCAAATCATGCCGCCTCTTCTCCCGTCCCCTCGTGCCCTCGCTGCGGTG
>SKJY01000249.1 GCA_007121775.1 Gemmatimonadota bacterium | reverse complement strand
CTGATACCCGCAGGGGCGTCTCCCGGAAGAGGCGCTCCGCGTCTTCCACCGCCTCCCAGCGCTCTTCCAGCGGGGTGAGGTTCCAGCGCTCACATACCTGGCAAACCACCCAAAGGCGCCCGCGGGCTGGATCAAAGGCCAACCGGCGACCCACAGGGAAAGGCTCCACCACCTGGTTGTCACCCAGGTGGGAGGCGCAGAAGAGGCAGTGACGGTACATACGCCGAAGGTAGGGAGTTTCGGGGCTGATGGAGTGGCCGGCCAGACGTCCCGATGCGTTTGGTATTCCGGCCCGCCTTGCGATACTCTGACGATGAGCCAGGTGTTTCAATCTGAAGCCTCCGGGAGGTGCCACCGTGATCCCAGTCCCATCCCCTGAACCCATCCGACGGTCCGCCCGGGCCTTCGGCTTCCTGCTCCTCCTGGCGCTGCCGGCGACGGCCTCGGCGCAGATGCAGAGTCCGGAGGCGTTCTTCGGCCACGCCATGGGTGCCGATCGGACCCTGGCTCACTGGGACGACCTCCACGCCTACTACCTCCATCTGGAGCAGGAAAGCGACCGGATCCAGGTGGTGGAGATGGGGCCGGCCACCTGGGGGTCTCCCTTCCTCGCCCTCTTCATCTCGTCTCCGGAAAACCTGGCCCGCCTCGACGAACTCCAGGCCTTCAACGCCACCCTCTCGGATCCTCGGGGTCGGAGCGAGGCAGAGATCCAGCAGGCCATCCGGGAGGGCGTGGCGGTGGTGACCCAGACCTTCGGCCTCCACGCCAACGAGGTGGCGGCCAAGCATGCGGCGGCGGAGATGGCGTGGGAACTTGTCTCCCGCAGTGATGAGGAGGTGCTTCGCATCCTGGACAACACCCTCTCCATCTTCATCCCCTCCCTGAATCCCGAGGGGGCCATCATGATCACCGAGTGGTACCGGGAGACAGTGGGTACGCCGTACGAGGGGGCGGCCATGCCCTGGCTCTATCACCCCTACACCGGGCACAACAACAATCGGGATGCCTTCATGCAGAACACCATCGAGTCGGTGTACGCAGGGAGGCTCATCTTTCGGGACTGGATCCCCCAGGCATTCATCGATCACCACGAGATGGGGGGAACCACGGCGCGCTTCTACATCCCCCCCTACGCCGAGCCCATCCGGCCCGACGGAGACCCGCTGGCGTGGTGGGAGATGGCCTGGTACGGGAACCACATGGCCGTGCGGATGGATCAAAAGGGCTACCAGGGGATCACCAACTACTCCCTCTTCTCGGGCTGGGGCCACTTCAGCTGGCACTGGATCACCCCCTTCCACAACATCGCCGGTATGCTCACCGAGGGCGCCCGTACGGGCCGGCTGGCCACCCCAGTCTACATCCACGGCGACCAACTGGAAGGAGGACGTCGGGGCCTCGAGGTCTACGAGCCCCAGGTGAACTTCCCCAACCCCTGGCCTGGAGGATGGTGGCGGGTCCGGGACATCGTGGAACTCCAGGTTGAGTCGGGGATGGCGACGCTGGATCTGGCAGCCCAGAACCGGGAGCGGGTGCTCCTGAACGCCTACACCAAGGCGAGCCGCCAGACGGAGCGTGGCAGACGGGCCGAGCCCGTGAGCTTCGGGCCCGAGGGCCCCGTGGCGGGCTTCGTCATCTCGGCCGACCAGCACGACATCCTCACCGCCCGCAAGATGATCCACCGGCTCCTCATGCAGGGGATCGAGGTGCAGGAGGCCACCGAGCCCTTCCAGCACGAGGGCCGGGCATATCCGGCGGGGAGCTGGTACGTGACCATGGCCCAACCGAAACGGGGGGTGATCCGCTGGCTGCTGGCACCCAACGTATATCCGGACAACCGGTTCACCCGGGACCGGGACGGCAATCCCATCCGCCCGTACGATCTGTCGACCCACACCATGGCTGAGTTCATGGGCGTCCGGGTGGATCTGGCCCGGACCCACGCCGACGGGCCCTTCCGCCGTGTCCCGGGCGAACTGGCCGACGACCGCCGCACCTCCTTCCCTCCCGGTGAGGTGGAGGCGGGAGCGGCAGGCTTCCGCATCGACGGTCGCCTGAACCACGCCTTCCTGGCAGTCAATGCCCTCTTCGACGCCGGCGTGGCGGTGCAACGAATCGACGACCCCGGGGCCGCCAACGGGGCCGGAGCGGTGCGGGCCGGCGATTTCGCTGTGACTGCCGACGCCCCCCGGGATGTGCTGGAGCGGGTGGCGGCCGAAACGGGAGTGGACTTCCTCCCTCTGGAAGCCCTTACCGCCCAGGGACATCGACCGGTTGAACGGCAGCGCGTGGGGATCTACCATCGGTACTACACCGGGAGCATGGATGAGGGGTGGACCCGTCTCATGATGGAGGACTTCGGCTTCCCCTTCGACTCCATCCTGGATGCCGGCATGACCCGTCAGAATCTGGACGCGAACTACGACGTGGTGATCCTGGCCAACGATCAACTCCAGCTTCTTCTGGGTCCGGAGGAGCCTCCCTTCAGCCTCGGATCCAACTACCCGGCCCGCTACCGGAGCGGATTCGGCGAGGACGGAGCGGCGGCCCTTGACGCCTGGGTCCGGGGCGGCGGAACCCTCATCACCTTCGCGGAGGCCGGAGACCTTCCCATCCGGCACTTCGGGCTGCCGATCCAGAACGTCCTGGAAGGGCTCCCGGCCACCGAGTTCTGGGCCCCGGGCACAACGCTCCGGACCCGCACCGACACGACCCACCCGGCGGCGTACGGGATGCCGGAGGATCCCCTGGTGCTGTTCGGGATCCAGCAAGGAGACAATCAGGCGTACCGGATCCTGATGCACGATGACAACCACAGGGTGCAGCCGGTGGTCACCTTCATCGACCGGGACATCATGCAGAGCGGATGGCTGGAGGGGGAGGAGCACCTGGCCGGCCGGTACGGGATGGTGGTGGTGGAGCATGGTGAGGGTCGGGTGGTCCTCATCGGCTTCCGGCCCCAGCACCGGGGGCAGACCCACGGCACTCTCAAGTTCTTCTTCAACTCCCTGGTCAGCTGGCCATGAACCCCATGACCTCTCCGGCACCCTCCGTCTCCAGCACACCGCCCCCCGAACTCCTGAAGCTCAGTCAGGTGGTGACGCAGGTGGCTCTGGACAAGATCGTCCCTCTCCTGGGCCGCACCGAACCGGAGCGGAAGGATGACGGAAGTCTCAGGACGCCGGTGGACGAAGGGGCCCAGCGCCGGCTTCTGGAGGTGTTGGAGGAGGGGTGGCCGGGGATTCCGGTCCTGGGAGAGGAGTCACCCCGGACCGAGCAGCGCTCAGTTCTGGAGGGAGAGGGCCCGTACTGGTGTCTGGATCCCCTGGACGGCACATCGAACTTCGTGGCGGGATTCCCCTTCTTCGGCGTTTCGGTGGCGCTGGTCGACCGGGAAGGCGCACGCATGGGCGTCGTCCACGACCCGGTCCGGCGAGAGACCTTCGGCGCCGTGCGGGGGCGGGGAGCATGGTTGAATGGGGAGCCTCTCCCCCCTGCAGACCGCGACGGGATTCCTCCCCTCCGACAGGCCATGGCGCTGGTTGACCTGAAACGCCTCCCCCAGGCGCTGGCGATGCGGGTGGCTGCCGAACACCCCTTCCAGTCCCAGAGGAACCTGGGATCCTCGGCTCTGGAGTGGTGCTGGGTGGCGGCCCGTCGGTGCCACCTCTATCTCCATGGACGCCAGTCATTCTGGGACTGGGCTGCCGGGCGCCTCATCCTCTCGGAAGCCGGGGGGGCCGCCATCCTGGAGCCGATCGTGGGAGAGAGTCAGGAGGGGGCAGAGGACTCGAGGCCGCCCCTGGAGGGTCTCGCTGTCACCGCTGCCGCATCTGGGGAGCTTCTGGACGAGCTTCGCCGGTGGATCCTTCTTCCTCCCCAACCTTGTTCCCAGTGAGCGACCCGGGTATACTTGCGGTTTGTCCCGGTCCGGGGATGCCCCCATTCCTTGATGGATCGTCCGGGGAACAGCGGGGTGTCACAGCCCCGGAGCATATGTGAGGACTGCGGGTAATGAGCCGAATCCCCGCACCCCCCAACGAACTCCCATCGGCCTGCCCCGTCGCGTGACTGTCAAGACCAGCCCCCGAGCCTTCAGCATCAAGATCCGGTCGAGCCGTCGACCGGAGGTCACCGATCTTCGTACCGAACTGGAAGCCCGGGAAGACGTCCCTCCCCTCTCCCGCTTCACGAGACTCCTCTGCGTCTCTTATCACACCACCGCGGGATTCATGGACCCGTCGCTCCGCCGCCGGTTGGCCGGCGGACCTGATCGGGTCCAGGGCTTCCTGGATGCCCTGGCCGGGATCTTCCCCCCTCACGCCGGCTATCACCATGATCGCCTTGAGCTCCGGGACGAGCTTTCCGAAGAGCAACGGATCCGGGAGCCTCTGAACGCCGATGCCCACCTCTCCTTCATCGGCGGTGGTTTCACCAACTGCGCCGTCTACCGCTCCGATTCCGCTGAACCCCTCTGGTTCGTGGACTTCGACGGCGCCTACAAGGACTCGCTGGACCAGCCTGTCCGTCGGGTCCGTCATGCCACCGTGGTGGGCTACGAGGAAGAGGAAGTGGTGGATTCGGTGGAGTTGGAAGTAGATGCCGGCCGGGAGCACCGGGCAGTCCGGCTCCGGCAGGACGAGGACTGCCTCACCCAGCGGCTCACCGAGATCGCCCGGAGCCACGGGATCCGCTATGGAAGGGTGGACCTCAGGTTGGCCAATGGGGAGCGGGACTCAGGGATAACGGTGAATGAGTTCGAAGCCCTCCTCATGGAGCGGGACCTGAAGGAGATCCTGGAAGAGCCCCTCCGCTACGCCCTGGATGACTCCCAACTGCAGCGGGCACTGGGTGCCCTGGGAGTCTCCCCCGAGCGTCGGGACCCCATGCTGGAGCGGGCGCTCCAGGCGACTCCGGCCCGCCTCCTCCGGGTCCGTCGGGAGGCGAGCCTGGCCGTACTCCCGGGAGGGGACGGGGGTCAGGTGGTCCAGGGGACCTACCAGAGCCCCATCCTCCTCCAGTGGGGCCAGAACGGAACGGGAGTCCGGAGACTCCGGGCCGACTTCATCCGCCTCCACTGACGGAAGACGACCGACCCGGTTTGGGGGCAGGGTACGTAGGCGCTCAGATCAGCGACCGCCCCTGAGCCCCATCCACCGGAATGCAGGTCCCGGTCAGGAGGCTCGAGCGGGGTGAGGCGAGGAAGGCCACCACATTCGCCACCTCCGGCACCGTTCCGAAACGCCCCAGCGGTAGATTCTGCTGGATGAATTCCTCCATGGCTTCCGGCTGCTCCCGGCAGCGGCGATCCCAGCTTCCCCCGGGGAAGCGGATGGATCCGGGAGCCACACTGTTTACCCGGATTCCCTCAGGCGCCAACTCCAGCGCCATGATCCGGGCGGCGCTGATCATGGCGGACTTGGTCGTGTTGTAGATGGACAGCCCCGGGCCTCCAGTCTCGCGCCCGAAGATGGACGAGATGAAGATGACGGAGCCGGCGCCACTCTTCCTCAGAAGGGGGATTGCAGCCCGGGTCACCCGGAAGGCGGTATTCACGTTCAGGTCGAAGAGTTCGGCCCAGTCCGTGTCGGTGGTCTCCTCGAAGGGCTTTCTTCTGTTCCCGCCCACGTTGTTCACCACCACGTCCACGCCGCCGAAGCGCTCCTCGGCCGCTGCCAGGAGCCTTGCGGCCCCGTCCGGCTCCACTAGGTCCACAGCAAGCGCCTCTACCCGAACCCCCTTGGCCCGGAATTCGGTGGCGGCTTCTTCCAGGGCTTCTTCGCCACGGGCGCAGATGACCAGATCGCACCCCTCCTCAGCCAGGGCGCCTGCAATTCCATGTCCGATTCCCCGGCTGGCTCCTGTGACGACGGCGACCTTTCCCTTGAGTTCCAGATCCATCGGTTGAGTTCTCCTGGTGTTCGTTGGGTCAGTGCTGAAGCGCGTGCTCGCGGTGAATGGACGCACTCGCACCCACTCCCGGTTCAGGACGGCCTTCTGCAGAGAGAGGGTCACCTCCTGGAGGCCGTGGGTCAACTCTGGCTCCGAAGAGCAGCATGATCACGAAAGGGGGGGAGGCACCGCCCGGCGCCTCCCCCCCTTTGCCACCCCGACTCCTTCTGGAGCCGTGCACAGGATCAGAGATCCGCGTCGTCCACATCCTCCTCGGCCACCGGGGCGCCGGCGTCCAGGTTTCCGTGGTGCAGGAGGGCGTTGAACACGAGGCTGTACGAGCCCAGCGTTCCGGAGCGCCACATGGGGTTGATGGTGAACATGACCACGTGTCCCTCACCGACACGTACATCCACCATGGCCGGGCTGCTCACCAGCTCCCTGGGGTTCACCAGCCCACCGGAGATGAGGAGTTGGGTCGGTTCCTGATGGAAGCGGAAGATGGTCCGGACGTTGTCCCCGGCTCCAGCACTGGCCTGCCACCAACCGCCGCCGCCGCCGGCTCCCTCACCGTGCTCCTCGAGGAAGGCACGAACACCCTCCTGCCCCCAGTCCCTACCCCGGACCTGGGGCTGATCCCGATCCAGCGGCCCACCCCGGCCGGAGAGGCGGGTAGTGGTACTCCCATCGGGCTCCTGTGCCACCCGGGAACCGGGCCGGGGCCGCCGGTCGTCCAGCACCGGACCGTGGCCCACGTTGAAGTAGACCCCCAGCTCCTCGTCGTACCCCCAGGCCAGCGGACTCCCGGTATCTGCCAGAGTGGCCCGGAAGACGCCACCTGGGGCCCAGAGGTTCTGGGGCTCGCGAAGGGTGACGCCAGTGGCGATCCCGAAGTGGATGGGGAGCACGTTGCTGCTGCCGATGGTGAGGAGCGTTCCCCCTTCCTCCACGAACCGCTTGAGGTGCATCACGCCCTGAAGCTCGAGTCCACCCCGGATGTCCGGCGACGAGGACTGGCGCCCGATGTGGGGCGTGTGCTCCGACGCCTGCCACGGGATGGGGTCATCGCCCTGCACCCCGTGTAGAAGAGCCATGGGATCCGTCACCGACGGGCCCATGATGATCACATCCCACCGGGAACCCAGGTTGGGCGTGTCCCGCACCTCGTGCACCGAGACGTAGTCGTACGGAATGCCGTACTCGTCCAGACCGATGCGGACCCAGCCCTCATTCTGAGTGGTGAGCCAGGTGTGGACCACCGCCACCCGGGGGAAGGCCACCGGATGGGTGCCGACCGAGGGAACCGACTCCACCGCCACTGCCTCGAAGCCGTACTCCCGGGCCGCTGCCTCCAGGGTGCTCCCCAGGTCCCGGGCATTTCCGTCGGTGCGGAGGATGAAGGTACCGGGTCGGAAACTCCGCCCCGCGGCCTCGAATCCGCTCCTGGCCGCATGGATCTCCAGATCCGGATGGGCGAAGCGGAAAGCGGTGAGGTTGTTGTCGGCGTTGAAGTTGATGAGGTATGCCGCAGTGGAGCCGGCATCGGCCTCCAGCACCCGGCCTGCGGGATGGACCCGCTCACCCACCAGGTTCATGGGAGCCGAGAGGATCTCCGGATCCTCGATCCGCACCGTTTGGGCGTTGAAAAGCGGCCCGAAGGTCCAACCCACATCGTCGTACGGGCGGGGGTCATCGGGGCTGTAGTGCTGCAAGTCCAGGAGCATGTCCGCGCCCCGGGAATAGGGCTGATCCATCCGCACCACGTAGCTGCCGGCAGGGAAGGTCTGTTCCTCCACCGTGGCGGCGGAGGTCAGTCTATGAACCTCCATCCCGTGCCTCTGCAGGAGCTCCAGCACCCGGGCCTGCTGCCCCAGTCGCGGATCATCCCCGGGGAAGACGTACGCCGCCGGGCCCTCCATCCGGGCCTTGGCCACGGACCGCTTGCTCTTGGTCCAGAAGTTCTGGAGGTAGTACTGCCGCTCCACCGCCACCTCGTTCATGGCGATGAGGATGGCACTCTGCTGCAGGTTCACATTATTGCGAATGGACCAGACCACCTCCGGGAGGGGGGTGTTGGGTCGGTGCCAGGCCCGGTCCACATTGGTGCGGAGCACGTAGTCCGAGGCGTCCCGCCCGGCCTGAGTCTCGTAGAAGCGTCCGATGGAGTTGTGGATGTGGGCCACCCAGAACATGTAGTTGGGACCCCAACCATCGTAGAAGTCCCCGGTGTAGACTCCGGGCACCCCGAAGGCCCCCATGTCCTGCACCTCCCGGTGGGCCAGCCGGTTCCACTCGGAGATGGTGATGGGGTCGATCCAGGCGTTGTACGGTCCGCGACCGGTGGAGGTGTAGAGGTACGACGCCGACTCGTGGAGGTCATGGACCACTAGCGGATGATACTCCAGGTAGGTCTGCACCACGGCGTTGGAGAGGTTCAGCGACAGTGCCATCCCGTCCCGGTTGGCCGAATGGTAGACGTACTTGCCCCAATAGATGGTGCGGGTGGGGTTCGGGCCATCCGGGTTCACCCGGGGGGCCATGTGCACATCCACCACCTTGTTGTGCCCGTCCGGCGACACGATGGGGGTGATCATGACGATGAGGTTGTCCCGGATGTCCCGGATCAGGTCGCTCTCATCCACCACCAGACGGTAGGCCAGCTCCATGAGCATCTGGGGAGAGCCGGTCTCGGAGGGATGGATGGCGCCGGTGGCCCAGTACATGGGCTTCACCGTGCTGATGATCTCGGCTGCCTCGGCCTCGGACGTGCCGCGGGGATCCGCGAGCCTCGCCATGAGCTCCTTGTGGGTATCGAGCTCATTCAGGGTGGCCTCATCGGAGATGATCATGAGGAGGATGTCCGACCCCTCCTCATCCTGCCCGATGGTAACGAGCCGCGCCCTGGGCGAGGCCGCCGCCACCGCCTCCAGGTACGAGTAGATCTCGTGGGTATGGTGGAGGACGTTCCGGGTCCCGGCGATGACACCCAGGTGGTCCAGGGGCGTCGGGACCGTCTCCGATGCGGGAAGGTGGTCCACCAGCGGTGTGAGGAAGAAGTCCTCGGTGGTGAATTCGTGGATGAGCGCGGTATACGCCTCATCGATGGGCTGGGTGTGCACCCGTTCCTGGGCCTGCACCCCAATGGGCGCCAGGACGGCCAGGAGCAGGGGAAGCGCCATGGCGTGGCCAAGGCGACGGATTCGTTGGGGCATGGGACCACTCCTTCCGGTGGGAACCCCTCCCCACCCACCCCACCGGAGCCGGCGAAGACGAGTGGGAAGCGACGGAATATGATGACAGCGTGGTGCCCATCATGGAGTGGCGAAGCGCCGGTGTCAAACGAACCGGAACTCCGGATTCAGCGGTTATACTCGCGGACGAAGCGCTCTTGCAGGAGATAGACGAAGCGGGGAGCCAACGGCGGGAGGTTCGCCACATCGTTGAAGCGGGAGTCGTATCCCCAGTCCCTCTGCGGTGCGGTGTAGTGGCCTCCGTGGTTCCACGGGCCGCTTGAGCGAAGGGGACGATCCAGGCTCACGAAGGACCCCCGGTAGCGCAGGGTCACCCCTCCGCCCCAGGTTTCGTGCATAGTGGGGTAGTTCTCCAATCCCCCGTTGTAGGCGCCTCCTCGACCGGCGGCTCCTTCGGCGTTCCCGGTGGTCTGGGTCCCGCTCAGGAAGGCAGCGTTGAAGGTGGTGGCCGTGGCCTGCTGCCGGGAACCCCAGTGGTGCTCCCACCTTGCGGCGTGGTTGTTGGAGAGGAGGTGCACCGCGTCGGCCATGACGGCGGCCGGCCGCCACGCCGCGTCCAGATTGTAGTCTCCCTGGAGAAAGACCGACTGGTCGCTGATCACCGTGAGGCCCATGATATCCGGAGGAGGAGAGCCGGTATCCCACGGTGCCGGCTGGAGGGGGTCGGCACCGAGGACGGCACCGTTCCGAAGCCGCACCCCATACCCTGAGGAGGGATCGTTGGAATGCGGTCCCAGAACCGTCAGATACCAAACGAGCCCGCCACCTGAGGTGTCGTCCAGGCGCCGCTCCGTGCTGGGACCGTCACCGAAGAGATCGGGCTCCCGGTGAAGGCAGTTCATGAGGTCCCGGACGTCGACCTCCAAAAGGACCCGCCGAGCGTTCCGGGCACCGGCGGTCCCCAGGTTCTCTCTGCGGTCACGGAAGCTGTTGGACCATTCCACGGCGCGGGTCAGCGTGTCGGGAAGCCCATCCAGGGGAAACGGATGCGCCCCCGTCTCCACCTGATACGACCTCTGGCCCGGGGCGAAAGCTCCGGCACAAGAGGCGGAGTCGTTCAGGATGGCGGTGAGATCTTCATTGGCGGTGATGTTGTCCCTTCCACCCGAGAAGGAACGGTTCGGTACCATAAGGCGCCAATCCCCCGGATCCGCGCTGCGGATGTCCAGTGCCACCACCAGATCCGCCGCTCGCCAGTACTCGCCACCAGGCTCGAAGGTGGCCCGGGGCGGAACGTGAAGTGCATCGAGCCCCACCTCGATCCGGCCGTTCCACTGATCCAGGAAGGGCTGATCCCTGGCCCCCCGGGGACAGGGAATGGCGGGATTCGGGTCGCTGGCGGCATCGGCGTCGTCTACCAGCACGGTCCCATCGCAGGCGTTGGCGTCCTTCCGTCCCCTCCAGAGCTCCCCCCCCGTGCCGTCTTCCCGGCGAGCAACCGAGATCTCTCCCAGCACCTCGAGGAGGCCGTTCAGGTAGAGATCACCGTTGACGTGCACCGGGCCGGACAACGTCATGTTCTGACCGGGCAGGATCTCCAGATCCTTGTCGTAGAAGGCGGCGAACTGAAAGAGGGGAACCAGACGGGTCCGGAACACCATCTCCAGCATGGCCTCCGGTGAATCCTGGTACGGAGGCGTGGCCTCGGAGATGACATGATATCGGTACTGGATGGCGTTCAGACCGGCGAAGCGTTCCCCAGGGGGGATGGTGATCATCCGCTCCTGATCATCGGGATCGTTGTTCCTTGGGTCTTCCAGGACGTAGGTCGAGACGGTTCTGCTGTTGAAGTTGAAGTCCATGCATCGAAAGTCCCCACTCCCCTGGTTCGAGTCGGCGCATGCATCGGCGCCGGCGGGGCTTGCACCCTGCGGGCGCTGGAACTCCTGGAAGGTGGCCCGAACCAACTCTCCCCGTATGTTGAGCCCCGCCTCTGCAGCGTAGAACCCACTGCTTCGGGCCATCACAGCCCGGGTCGAGACGATTTCGTTCAGGGTCGTGGCCACCAGGGCAGCGGAGAGGACCATCAGAACCAGGATGGCCAGGATCACGGAAATGAGGGCGAACCCCTCTCGACGGCAGGTCATGGGGTCCCTCCTCATCGGGATAGGATATTCCGGGGGAAGTACCGGTACGAGAGCGTCCGCTCCGTCCGGTCCGCTCCGTCGGTGTGCTCTGCCGTCATCTCGACCTCCACCGAACGGATATTCCGCCACCCCATCCCCGCCGGCATGGTGCTGGTGACCTGTCCGTTGTCCAGGACGTAGCGGAAGCGGAGGTCCGAGATCCCGGCAGCGACCCGGAGGGGTTCGCCGTCCCGACCATTCACGACGAGCTCCACGAACCCGTCATTCAACCGGTAGCGCCGCTCTTCCAGGATGTACACCCGGGGCCGGTTCGCCAGCGGATAGCCGTCCCAGGTAAAGGGGGTACCTTCCCGGAGGATCTGGCCGGACGTCACCGTGGGCGGCGTGCGTACGCGGAAATCAAAGAACTGGCCTGTACCGGCGGCGGGGTTGTAGAGGAAGCCCCTCAGCACCCCGTCCGGGGTGGTGGCCGCCGCCAGATCATGGACAGCCCTCAGGTTCCGTGGCCATCCGTCCGGGTCCATGACCGGACCACACTCCGGGTACGGCTGGCCCTGTGGAGAGTTCAGCCACCCCTGCTGTCGGAAGACGCGAAACGAGTTCTGGCTGCCCTGTACCGTCTCGCACACCGGGAGCACCTCATCGGACCGATTGCGTCGGAGGATGATCTCGTCGGTACCAGTGGTACCCCCGGGGACGATCTGGACCGGTTGCAGTCCCGTACTACCGAGCCGGGCGAAGCGCTCACCGGCCATGCGGATGTCGTTTCCGATGATCTCGGCCGGGATCCGTAGGGCCTGGTTTACCCCGGTTCGACGCTGATCCCCGCGCAGGGCATCACGACTCCCCAATACAAGAGGAAGGATGAGCCCGAGGATGAGCCCCATCACCGTCATGACGATGATGAGCTCGGGAAGGCTAAATCCCGCCGTTCGCCGAGGTGTCGTCCAGAACCGTGAAGACGGTTTCGACAGTGTACATAGTCCGGTCCGCATGACGGACCTCCAGCGTCAAGTGACGGGCACCGTCGTAACAGACGGTCCCCTGACAATACCGGGCATGGGTCAGGTGCGAGGTGAAGGTGGCGGACCCGATGTTGACGGTCCGCTGGCTCCCACTGGCGGGCCAGTTTCCCGACGCTCTGAGGGCGTCGAGTTCCTCCTGGGCTACGGAAACAGCCCATGCCCTCAGCTCCGAATCGGTGTTCAGCCGCAGATTCTGGGCGAAGGTCGGCACCACGGCACCCAGGATGATTCCCAGGATGGCCAGAGCCACGATGGCTTCTACCAGGGTGAATCCTTCCCTTCCCTCGTTCACGGCGCTCCTCCCGTTGTCCAGCTCATTCGTCTCCGCCCGGGATCCGATCGACTATCCCCCCACCCAGCAGGATCTCGATCTCGCGGCTACGCCCGGCCCGGTCGGTAAGGGTCAAGGTAGGATTGCCGTCGGAGACGCCTCGACTGTCGAAACAGAGGAGGATATCGTCGACTTGGACCCCGGATACCGTGATCCCCTCCCGGTAAAGGACCCGGACTCGACCCTCCGTCTCCCATCCGGCGGCCTCAGAGCAGGCCCGGTTCCGCTCTCCCACCAACTCAGTCTCCGATACGACTCTCAGGCGCACCGCCGAGGTGGTGGACATGGCCTGGGATCTGGCCTGTGTCACGAATCCAGCCGTCTCCGTCACGGCTCCGGCCAGATCGTTGCTGAGGGCCCGGAAGGCAGGGACAGAAAGGGTGGTGAGCGTTCCCACGATGACCAGGATGAGAATCACATCGAGGAGGGTGACACCAACTCGACCAGCCAAAGGGTGGAACCGGGTGCGCCGACACCGACGTCCCCTCGCAGGCCCACCTGAATCGGCCCGACGGCCCCCTGCGCTCCCAACCCCCACCACACTCTCCACCGGAACCTCCAGGGTGAACTCCATGAAAACCCACCGTCCCACCTTCCCCCTCGCTGGCGCATATGGGGCGGCAGGAAGTGGCGGGAACGACTCCCTCAGTAGCTGAGCAACTGGAGTGCCACTCTGGAGGTGCCCCAAGGACCACACATTGAGCGTTTTCGGACTGACCCACTCCAGGCAGATCACCACGGTACCGTTCAAAATGCCAAGCCGTCCTTTCCATGATCGGCACCGTGCCCGGCACCTTGAATCCACCCCAGCAGATTGGTACGGGGGGAGATTCTCTCATCCTCATGGCCCTGACCCCGCCCCACCATACTCCCCAGCCTACCACACCCTTGCCGGGACCGTCATCGACCTGTAAGACTCGACGGGATCCGCTCATCCTCCCTGGAGATCACCATGCACCGACCCAAACACCACCGCCCCAGCCTCCCCTCCCTCTGCACCGACCGGTCACGGCGCTCGGTCACCTGCAAGACGCGAAGGCGCCCCCGGAGGCCACACCGCAGGCTCACCGGTCCGGTTCCCGCCCTCCTGGCCCTGATCCTGGCCCCGCTGGTCTCCCCAGCGGAGGTGCAGGCCCAGGAGCCCGGTCCCCGATTCAACACCCTGGTGGCGGAGGTGGAAGCGGGGGTCCAGGCCAGGGAGAAGCTGGTGCAGGAGATCGTGGACAAACTCTTCTCCTTCGCGGAGCTGGGCTTCCAGGAGTACGAGACCCGCGACTACCTGGTCCCACTCCTTCGCCGGGAGGGGTTCGATGTGGAAGAAGGGGTAGCAGGGATGCCCACGGCCTGGTGGGCTCGCTGGGGCTCCGGCTCTCCCGTCATCGCCCTTGGAAGCGACATCGACGCGCTTCCCGTCACGAGCCAGCGGCCCGGTGTAGCCTACCGGGAGCCCATTGTGGAGGGGGCGCCCGGGCACGGCGAGGGGCATAACTCTGGGCTGGCGGTGAACATCGCCGCCGCCCTGGCGCTGAAGGAGGTCATGGAACAGGAAGGGATCCCCGGCACCCTGGTCATCTGGCCCGGCGTGGCCGAGGAGCTCGTGGCCGGGAAGGCCTGGTTCGTCCGGGAGGGGCGCTTCGACGATGTGGATGTGGTTCTCTTCAGCCACGTCTCCAACGCCATGGGGGTGAGTTGGGGCGATGCCCCCGGGACAGGCCTCGTGTCGGTGGAGTTCACCTTCCACGGCGAGACGGCCCACTCCGCCGGAGCCCCGTGGCTCGGCCGGAGTGCCCTGGATGCGGTTGGGCTCATGAACACCGGGTGGAACTTCCGCCGGGAGCACCTCCGTCCCCTGCAGCGATCCCACTACGTCATCACCGAGGGCGGAGACCAGCCCAATGTGGTTCCGGACCGGGCATCGGTCTGGTACTACATCCGTGAGATCGACTACGACCGGATCCGGGAAAACTTCGATATCGCCATCCGCATCGCCGAGGGGGCGGCCCTGATGACGGACACGGAGATGGAGTATCGGATCCTGGGGACCGCCTGGCCCCGGCACTTCAACCGGCCGGTGGCCGAGCTCATGCAGCGCCACATCGAGGCTGTGGGGCTGCCGGAATGGGACGAGAACGACCAGCTCCTGGCCCGGGCGGTGCAGCTCGAGATGGGGAACGACCCCACCGGTCTCGCCACCGAGGTGCAGCCCATCGGCACCCCTCCCGAGGAGCCACGCAGCGGCGGCTCCGACGACATCGGCGACGTATCGTGGACGGTCCCCACCGTCACCTTCCGCTTCCCCTCCAACATCCCGGGAGTCCCCTTTCATCATTGGGCCGCCGGGATCGCCATGGCCACGCCCATCGCCCACAAGGGGGCGGTAGCCGGGGCCAGGGTCATGGCCCGAACTGCGCTGGAACTCTACCTTGATACGGAACGGGTGGATGAGGCGTGGGCGTACTTTCGGGAGGTTCAGACCGCCGAACGGGAATACATTCCCTTCATCGGACCCGACGACCCGCCGGCAATCCACCTGAACCGTCGCATCATGGGCGAATTCCGCCCCCTCCTGGAACCCTACTACTACGACGAAACCCGGTACGGCTCCTACCTGGAGCAGTTGGGGATCGTCTACCCCACACTTCGCCCGGATCAGCTCCAGCGGCTGAGGGAGGTGGCTCCGGGCGGCTGACCACCGCCCCATGAAGCCAATCAGATCTTCAACCCCCGTCGCCGTCGTCTCTCTGGCCCTGCTGTGGGCCCTTCCCCTGCAGGGCCAGGAGACGACCTGGTCGGTGGCGCCATCT
>SKJY01000085.1 GCA_007121775.1 Gemmatimonadota bacterium | reverse complement strand
TGGATGTTGTCTACGGTGTGGGCGGCTCTCTGGACCCCCACCTTGACGGCATCGTCGAAGGATTCGGGGGATTGGGCGGAAATCTCAATGACTTTGGCAACGGACATCTGGTACCCTTCTTCTAAAGATTCAACAGGATCGGCGGCCGTTGGGCCGCCAATGCCCTAAAGGGAAGCAGGAACCGTTCCGAAGATTACGGATAGGGATCAATGATGATCCATGCTTCAGATCAGAAATTGAGGGGACCCCACCTTCGTGACAGATCCTTGCCATTGCGGGAACGAATTTCACAATGCAAGGTTGTGTAATGCCGTCCACCTTATGACGAGAAGCCCCGGGGTCCGACCCGGAGCGAGAATCGTGCGCATTGCCGGGAGGTCGCCCATCTCCCGGGCGACCTGGAATGCCGCAGGAGATAGATGATCAACCATGACCCCTGACCCCCCGAACGGGCTGGCCCTCATCGTGGGAGAAAGCGAGACGTCCAACGAGATCCTGCGTCACATCCTCGAGTTGGAAGGCTGGCGGGTGTTGCTGGCCCGGAGCGGGGGGGAGGCGCTGGCAATGGGTCTCCACACTTCGCCGGATCTCGTGATCACCGATGTGGAGATGCGCAGGATGGATGGGGTGGAATTGGCGAGGGCGCTGAACAGCCGGGAACCGTCGACCACCATCCTCGCCCTGACCCCTCGACCGGACGCGGTGGCCTCACCCAATCCCTTCGAGGCCGTCCTCAGGAAACCGGTCTCCGTGCCCGCCATCCGGCGCTGGGTGGCGGCCCTGAAACCCGGGGGTTCCGGGGAATCCTGAACCGGAAGCAGGAACCCTCGCCCAGCGTGCTTTCGAGTTCGAGTTGCCCTCCCAACTGCTGCACGGCCTCCCAGACAATGGCCAGACCCAGGCCACTTCCCGACGGCCGGTGGCCGGGGTCTCCTCCCCGTTCCATGTAGCCGAAGATCCGCTCCCTGTCCTCGGGGGCCACGCCGACCCCGTTGTCCGTCACCTCGACCCGAATCCACTCCGCGTCTTCGGTCCGGGCGGTCAACTCGACCCAGGACTCCGGCTTGCCGTGGTCGGAATACCGAACTGCGTTCATGAGGAGATTGGAGAGGATCAGGCGCAGCCTAGCACCTTCCACCTCCTCCTGCGGGAGCGGCTCCCGGATTCTCACTTCAACGCCCTGACGTCGAGCCAGGGGGTGGAGCCCCCTGGCCACCTGTCTCACCACCTCCGGAAACGGAAGCCCCGCTCCCTCAACCCAGTGGTGGGCCTCCATGTAGGCGGCCACGTCCTCCACCGTGGCCAGGACGCCGTCGATTCCCGCCGCCACCAGCGCGGTAATCCGCTTCCTGCGCTCCGGGTCCATCTCCGGGATCTCCTGCAGAAGCTCGACCCCGGTACGAGCGGCCCCCAGCCGATTCCCGAGTTCGTGAGCGAGGATCTCTCCGAAGTCCGAGAGGGCGTTTCCGTACTCCCGGCCACGTCGATCTTCCAACTGAAGATTCAGCCGCACCGTTTCCTTGATCATGGCCCACATGGCTGAACGGAGTGCCGCGGGTCCGGCGTTGGTACTTGCTCCTCCGGCGGGCGCACCCCGTTGAGGCATTCCCTCAGCCTTCTGGCGTAGCTCGTCCAGTAGGGACTCTTCAAGGTCACCCAGGGCATCCAGGTTCTCTTCCAGCGAGAAGCCCTTGGCCCGGAACGATCTGGCCAGCGCCCGAAAGGACGGGCGCAATCGTTCCAGATCTGAATGGTGCGGGGCCTGGACCCAGTGTCTCAGCGTCTCGGTGACGTCCGAGAGCTCCTCCTGAAGCGCCAACTGGATGGGAGGCGAGGCCCAATCATGGGCAACCGGAGCGAAGTCGGATTCAGGGTGTCGTCTTGATTCCTTCGTACTGGACATGACCCTTTACCTCCACAACAAGTTCGTCCGGAAAGGGACGGAACGGACCTAATGCGGGGTTCCCCACGAGCGACACAGCCGGTCGGTACGGGCATCCGTGGGAGTGGGCTACCGGTCTGCCGAAGCGTCGCCTACGTAAGTCATGGTAGAAGAGGGTACCTCTATTTGGCAAGTCGAAACGTGAATCCGTCCTGAAGGTGGTTGGAATGTCCCGGAGGTCGAAACCCGGGTCACTTGGTCGGCGGCACTACCCATGCATGTGCATATTGACGGATGTAGTATATGAATGACGCATCGGATCTCACCCGGACGTGGGTGTAGGATCAAGCGGATTCGTGAGTGCAAGCGCGGACCCGTCTGTCACGGAGTGGATCCCAACCAGGAGGGATTAATGCCTGAACGAAGCACCAGTAGCCAGGGCGTGGTGGTGGGATTGATCGGCGCCGGGACGGTGGCCGCATGGTTTCTCTTCCTGGATGTCCTCCAGGGCCGCCCCTTCTTCACACCGGCGCTCCTCGGCTCCGCTCTTTTCCAGGGACTCCGGGACATGGACCAGGTCGAGATTACGGCCGGAGTGGTCCTGGGATACACCGCATTCCACCTGATCGCCTTCATCGTCCTAGGGATCATCGCGGTGGCCGCCGTCCGCCGGGCTCGCCGGACTCCCCCCCTGATCCTGGGAATCATCCTGGTCTTTGTCACCCTCCAGGCCCTCTTCCTGGGGTCGCTCACCATCGCCGCCGAGTACGTCTTGGGAGCTCTGGCCTGGTGGGGGGTGGCAGTGGGGAATCTCCTGGCGGCCCTGGCCATGGGAATCTACCTCTGGAAAGAGGATCCGGCCCTGAAGCAGGCGGTGGAGCGGAAGCCCTTCCACCGGAAGCAGTGATGGGACGCTACATGGAGCGAATCCGAGCCGGATTCCGGGTCAAAGGGTCCTGACTCCCGTCACCCCCGGTTCCCGGCTCAGCTCCACCAGGATCCGGGACACCTCGTCGTTCCGGGCGCGGATGCGCATGGTGCAGGCGACCTCCCCGTCCTGGACGGACACCGGCTTCTGAAGTCGCACTGAGATATCCTTTGGAGTCAGGCCGTCCAGGCTCGCAGCAGGGTCTTCCGGTGGCTCAGTCCAGGTCACCTCGATCACGTGCCATTGAGGGAGAGCTTCGAAAAACCCTTCCAGTGAGGAGAGGAAGCGGAGGGCCAGCAGGGAGATGACCGTCACGGCGATGGCCTGGGCATAGGCCTCAAGCCCCACCGCCATCCCGATCATGGCCGCTACCCAGAGGGTGGCGGCTGTGGTGAGCCCTTGAACCGACCCCCGGGACTGAATGATCACCCCTGCCCCAATGAACCCGATTCCGCTGATCACCTGGGCAGCAATGCGTCCCGGATCCGCAGCCTCGCCGGGATCCCGCCCGGCCACCTCCAGAGACAGGTACGTCGCAAGCGCTGACCCCACCCCCACCAGAAGGTGCGTCCTCAGCCCGGCGGCCTTCCCCTCGCTCTCGCGCTCCAACCCCAGGATCGCGGAGAGGAATGCGGCGAGGAGCAGGGCTAGGAGGGTCGACACGCGTAGTCTCCGTGGGCTTGGATGAATGAAGCGAGCTGGTGGACCAGGTAATCCTCAGATGGCATTGATGGACGAAAGGCCGAACACCACCAGCCGCTGCATGGCCTGCTCCGAGGCGGAGGAAGGATCCTGCAGATCCAGCCGCTCCAGGTAGGGACGAGCGGCCTCCGGGACCGTGACCACATCCTTCACCTCCCGGGGACCGGGGATGGGAAACTCCTCCCCCTTCCGAGCAGCGTCCAGCACGGAGAGGGCCTCCCTCAACACGAGTTCTTCCTCGGTGAGTGACGTCCCAAAGGGGAAACGCTGGAAGAGGCCCCGTTCCCGGTGGGCCGAGAGCTTCCCCTCCAGCGCCTCCGGAGTGTTGCCCCGAGCGCTGTCCGGGAGGGAATACCGCCGGTCCAGCTTCCCGGCCTCCTTCGCTGCCTCCACCAGCTCCTCCTGAAAGCGGGCATCGGCGATCTCGATGAGAGCAGCCGCCACCTCGCCGTCGGATCGGCCTCTGAGATCCGCGATACCGTATTCGGTGACCACCAGATCCTTCAGGTGCCGGGGGATGGTGACGTGCCCGTACCTGGCCCGGATGTTGGACGACACATCGCCCCCTCGGGCCGAAGTGGAGGGAACCATGAGGATGGACCTTCCGCCCTCCAGTTCGTGGGCCATGGCCACGAAGTTGTACTGTCCGCCTACCCCACTCACCACACGCCCGTCTTCCAGACCGTCGGAAGCCACGGCTCCGCCCAGGGTGACGATCATGCCGGTATTGATGAATCGGGCGTGCTGCCGCTGCAGGCGCTTGAGTTCCTCGTCTCCGTAGAGCTGATTCACGAAGGAAATCCCGGTCATTCCCAGGGCGCGTCGATCTTCCGGGGCCAGAGAACGGAGTTCGCGGTAGAGCGATCGCTGCCCCAGGAAGAAGCAGGCATGGGCCCAGTGGCCACCCGCCAGATGCTTGCCCAACCCCCTCTCACGCAGAACCTCCCGTGTACGTTCATGGCGGAGGTGCGCCGGCACACTCTCTCCATCTTCCAGGATGAGGCACCCATCCTCCCAGGCGACCCCCCCCTTGAGTATCCCGAAGTCCTTCAAGTAGGCCACATCACCCTGGTC
>SKJY01000342.1 GCA_007121775.1 Gemmatimonadota bacterium | reverse complement strand
GACGGCCGCGTAGACGACTTCGTGACAGATCCATCCACCGTGGATCCAGAAGACATCCTGGCCATTCGCTTCCAGTTGGAGTTCACCGAGATCAGCGGACAGGGACCGATCACCACTGATGTGGACTTCGTCGCCGTCCTTCGCGGACCTACCGCCGGCCGCTTCATCCTGGGAGGTCCGTGATGTCGCCTCTTTCTCGTGATGGATTCTCGCTCCCTGCCGTCCTTCTCCTTCTCATCGTGGCTGGCCTCCTCGCCGTCTCGTCCACGGCGCTGACCACAAACCAGGTCCGCATGGCCGGGGAGTTGCGAAGCTCCGTCATGTCCATCAACGCTGCCGAGGCCGGCGCGGCCTTCCTGGTGAACGGCTTCGCCTCCCAGGAGTTGGAGTGGCTCCCTGACGGGGAGTACCTGGGACCGGACCTCCTGGGTGTAGGGGATGACCTTCCCGTAGAAGAACCGGAGACCCGGAACCATGGAAGCACCGGGCCGGCGGCCTGGTGGGTCGAGTCCATGGAGTTCTCCGGTGACGATGTCATCATGCGGATCCACGGGATCGTCCTGGGAACGGCCACCCAGAGAACGCTGGAGGTCACCTTCGAGCGGGGAGAGAGCTCCTCCGACTCCCCCTTCTCTGCCGCCGTGGTGGGGTGCGAAGGGGTGGACCTGGCCGGATCCGGACGCATCGACTCGTGGGACTCCAGCCTGGGGGCATACTCGGCGGCACTGAGCAACACCAACGCCAATGTGGGGACTCTGGACCCGTCCGGTGACGTGGTCATCAATGGGAACTCGCCCCTCCTGGGGGACGTCCGGGCCTCCCGGGACATCCGGGTGAATGGGAGCGCTCAGGTGGCAGGGGACTACGTGGCCTTCCGCAACATCATCTTCAACGGCAACCCCAACTGCCCCAACGCCGAGGTCCGGGCAGGGGGTGCCATCTCGACCCCTGGGGCATGGTGGGTAAACGGCTGCGGTGGCACCTCGGACTGGGAGGAAGGAGCCAACGTCTCCCTACCACAGGAGCCGTGCGACCCCCTCAACGCCCAGGATCTGGTGGCTGACTCCATGGCCCACTACAGGCCCATGCCGTCGGAGTTCAGTAACTGGACCCACAGCGGATGGCGGCCGAACCCCCTCACCCTCGACTCGGACCGGGGCGTCTCCGGGAACTTCCGGATCGGGCCCGGGGCTCATCCGGTGGTGGTGGATGCGGTGGGGCTGGACGTCCTCTTCGTGGACGGGAACTTCGACCTGACCTCCGACGCACGTCTCCATTTCCGCAATAGCTCAGCCATGGGGAGCCCGCAGCACATTCGCCTCTTCATCGACGGCAACCTGAGCACCACCGGGGCGAGTCGCTGGGAGATCGATCCCGGGGTCGCGGTTGATGTCTACGTCACGGGCACCATCAACTTCGCCGGCGGACACTCCCAGAGCATCCCCGCCACCGTGGAAGTGGGCGGGGAGATTCGCCCCACCCTGGCCATGTACACCTCCTTCTCCGGCAACAACGGGGTCCGGGTCTCCGGTGACGCACCGCTCTCCACCACCATCTACGCTCCGTACACAAGCGTCAGCGTCAGCGGGTCCGGCCGCCTCTACGGAGCCGTACGTGGCCGCACCGTCACCGTAAGCGGAGCCGCCGGGATCCACTATGACGAGGCGCTGGGCCTGGTGGGCGGAGGGACCGGTGTCACCACCGGAGACGCACGAATCGCGGTGTGGCGGGAAGTTCGCTGATCAGGCCCCCGCCTCACCCTTCCCCCCTCATCGCCGGGACCGATTCTGCTCCTGTTCCCGGTTGAGTTCCACGATGTCGGCGGACCAACGGTTGTCGCCCAGGAGGTGGCGGGCGAAGTATTCGGCTCGCTGCCAGAACCAGTAGTCGCTCATGTTCCCGTAGCCGTGGCGCTGCCCCACATAGACGAAGAAATCGAAGCGCTTGTTGGCTCGGATGAGGGCCTCCGCCATGCGGAAGGTGCCGGCGTGGTGCACGTTGTTGTCCACGTCCCCGGTGGTGAGGAGCAGGTGCCCCTTCAGGTTGTGAGCCAGATCCGAGTTCCGGTCGATGGAGTACTCGAAGCTCACGTTCCCCTCGTCGTCCGTCACTTCCTTGATCCCGTGGTGCTTCTCGGACCAGTTCTGATTGTAGACGTCGTTGTTGTGGTTTCCGGCCGAGGCCACGGCCACCTTGAAGAAGTCTGGGTACACGAGCATGGCGGCGGTGGACATGAACCCACCTCCCGAATGACCGTAGATTCCCACCCGCTCGATGTCGATGAAGGAGTGGCGGTCGGCGAGCTGCTCGATGGCCACCTTCTTGTCGGCCAGGCCGTAGTCCCGGAGGTTCCCGTATCCGTAGTTGTGGTACCACTTCGAGCGGTCCGGGTGACCGCCCCGATTCCCCACCGTGATGACGATCATCCCCAGCTGTGCCAGCGCCTGCTCGGTGGCGTTGGTCGAGAAGGACTTGGAGACCGCCTCGGTCTGGGGGCCCGGGTACACGTAGGCCACGATGGGATAGACCTTCTCCGGGTCGAAGTCATAGGGGCGGTAGATGACGCCGTAGAGGTCGGTGACCCCGTCAGCGGCCTTGACATGATAGGGCTCCGGGAACTGGTAGCCCGCCGCCAGGAGCTGGGAGAAGTCCGATTCTTCCAGAGGCAGGATCTCCCGGCCGGAGGCGTCGTGGAGGGAGGCGGCGGGGATGGTGTTCACCCGGGAGTAGTTGTTCACGAAGTACCGGGTGGAGGGAGAAAGGCTCACCCGGTGGTCAAAGTCCCCGGGGTTCAGGAGCTCCAGGCCCTCCCCATTCAACCGGACCCGGTACAGGTGCTGGTAGTAGGGATCCTCGCCCTCCTCCCGGGCGTTGCCCCGGAAGTAGACCCACCCCCGATCCTCGTCCACATCCACCACCCCGCCGATGTGCCAGGGGCCCCTGGTCAGTCGGGCCACATCCGAGCCGTCGGGAGCGACGCGGTAGAGGTGGGCCCAACCGTCCCGCTCCGACCACCAGATCAGATCGCCATTGGCGAGCCGGCGCGGCGTCTGGTGCTCCACATAGGTGTTCAGGCGCTCCTCGATGACCACCTCCACCTGGCCGGTGGCGGGGTTCGCTCGCATCACATCGACCCGGTGCTGATTCCGGCTCCGGCGCCAGAAGTAGAGCTCATCGGCCTGGTCCGATAGCCAGAGGGCGCCCGGCGGGTCCTCCGGGGTCCGGTCTCGGGGGGCCGGCGCGCTGAAGAGCCCCATGCGCTGGTCCTTCCAGGGATCATCATCGATGCGCTGCATCTCCCGGGACTCCATGTCGAAGACCAGGATCTCGGACTGGCTTACATTCTCCTCGCCCGCCATCTCGTACCGGTAGGTCTCGAGCTGGGGACGGCCATTTCCGGCCACATGCACCACCCAGAGGTCGCCAACCTCCCGACGATCTCTCCGGACCAGGGAGAACCACCGGCTGTCGTGGGACCAGGTGATCCCGGCGGACTGGCGCTTCTTCTGCTCTTCCCTGGTCTCCTCGTCGTGGCGGCCCCGGCCTGGGTTGCCGTAGCTGTAGTGCTCTTCCCCATCGAAGGTGAGCTGGATCTCCTCCACCTCCACCTCCTCCTCCGCCTCCTCCGCCTCCCGGCCGGAGAGGCCGCGGCGGGCATCCACGATCTTCATGTAGTCGTCGTAGGAGATCATCCAGAGGTTGAAGGTCCGGCTGAAGACCACCCACTCCCGATCGGGCGAAACGCTGGCCCACCCCGGGTGCCGGTCCGGTGCTTCGTAGTCGTCCAACTCCCGGAGTTCGCCGGTCCGGGTGTCGTAGTGGAAGTAGTGGACCTTCCGGCGGGTGCGTGTGGTGGGGCGGGTGGTCTCCTCTTCCTGATCCTCTTCCCGGTCCATCTCCTCGTCCTGCCGGCGGCGCACCTCCACCTCCTCCTCCTGGGACGACTGCACCTCAAACTCCACGATGTGCTCGTCGATGAAGCGCAGGTTCCTGACCGGGACGTTCTGGCCGTCCCACGGATCCCGGGTGATGCGGGTGAGTTCCGCCGCCAGTTCGTCGTTGTCGAAGAGGGGCAGACGGGTGCCCCGAGCCGGATCCACCAACATCCACCGGGTGCCCGCCGACGAACGCCACTCGTACCAGAAGCGGTCCGTGCCCGGAATCCAGTTGGGGTTCACCGACGTCGAATAGACCAGATCCCGGATGCGGTAAGGAGCGAAGCGGGCGGCGAGTTGGTAGTTGGCCGAGCCCTCCCCTCCAACCCAACCCGGCACAGGAGCCTGCGGGGCCCGGAGGTCGGAGGGCATCTGGGCGCCGGCCTCCACAGCTGCGAGGGGGGCGACGAGGGCAGCCACCAGGGTGAGGGCGGCTGCAATACCGGGCCGCGCCAAGCCCCTTGGGCCGCGCCCTTTTCCGGAGCCGGCCTTTCGGGCTATTCCGGCGTTGCGTCGGGAGGAAGGGGGGAAGGCCAGGACAGCGGGCATGGATGACGTAACGGGCATCAGGGGAATCCAGGGATGGTGGACGGTGACGGGGTGGATGGACCCGGACCGGGGCTGCGCTGCTGCGCCTGCGCAGGGATCGGGAG
>SKJY01000030.1 GCA_007121775.1 Gemmatimonadota bacterium | reverse complement strand
CGGCGCTGGCGGCCCGCTTCGCCCCGGAGCTTCCCACCTCGAGCCAGATGGCGGCGGCGGCGGCGGTCCGGGGTCCGCCCGCCACGGCAGAGCTCGAGGGCCCACCGGCCCCCAAGGAGGCCACTCCGGTCCAGGATCTCCTCCAGATCGACCCGGTGGAGCTGGAGGTGGGCTACGCCCTCATCCCGCTGGTTGACCAGGGTCAGGGAGGGGATCTCCTGGAGCGCATCCGCCTCCTCCGGAAGCAGGCGGCGGTGGATCTGGGCATCCTCATCCCCCCCATCCGGATCCGCGACGACATCGGCCTGGAAGCCAGCGAGTACGTGATCCGGATCCGGGGCACTGAGGCGGCCCGCGGAAACCTCCGCCCCCGCCTCCTCATGGCGCTGGACGCCGGCGACGTGGAGGCGGAGCTGGATGGCGAGCGCACCATCGACCCCTCCTTCGGTCTCCCGGCCCGCTGGATCAGCTCCGACGACCGGGTCGAAGCCGAGGCCCGGGGGTGGACGGTGGTGGAGCCCGGGACCGTGCTCTCGACCCACCTCATGGAGGTGCTGAAGGAGCACGCCGCCGAGCTGCTGGGTCGCCAGGACGTGCAGGAGCTGGTGGATACCCTGAAGGAGAGCTACCCGGCGCTGGTGGAAGAGGTGGTTCCCGCCCGTGTGGGGATTGGGACCCTCCACCGAGTGCTGCAACGCCTCCTTCGGGAGCGGGTCCCCATCCGGGACCTGGTCACCGTGCTCGAGACGCTGGCCGACGTGAGCGAGAAGACCAAGGACCCGGAGGCCCTCACCGAATACGTGCGGCGGGCGCTCGGTCCGGTCATCGCCGATATGCACGCCGACCCGGACGGGTCCATCAAGGGGATCACCATCGGCCCCCGCCTGGAGGCGGCCCTCACCCGCCTCTTCTCGCCGCGCCCCGGTGAAGGCAATGAGATCGTGGAGCCCGGCGCCATGACCCGAGCCCTCACACAGCTTGATGAGTTGGCCCGGGAGCACACCCGGGACGGACGGCCCCGACCCATCATCACCGCCCCCACCATGCGGGTGGGTGTCCGCCGTCTACTGGAGCCCGTCCTGCCCAACATCCCGGTGCTGTCGCTGGGAGAGTTGCCGCCGCAGGTCAGCATTGAGAGTGTCGCCACCTGGGAGATGGAGCCATGAAGATCGATCTGTTCTACGGGAAGGATGTAGCCTCGGCCCTTCTGAAAGTTCGAAGGGAGCTGGGCCCCGACGCCGTGATCCTCCATAGCGGGCCCCGCCCCGGAGGAGGGGTCGAGGTGCTGGGCGCCGACCCCGGCGAGGTGGACTCGCTCCGCCGGCTCCTTTCTGGCAACGAGATGGAACCGGCCCTCCGCAGCGAGGCCCGGATCCGCCCCCGGGTGGTGGCGCTGGTGGGCCCCGCCGGCGCCGGGAAGACGACGGCCCTCATGAAGCTGGCCCTGAACCCCCGGGGGTTCGGGGCGAAGAAGGTGGGGCTCATCAGCCTGGACACCTACCGGGTGAGCGGCCTCGATGAGATCCGTTCCTACGCCCAGGTGGCAGGGCTTCCCCTGGAGATCCTCTACCACGAGAGCGACGCCGCCGGCGCCCTGGCCCGCCTCCGGGACCGGGACGTGATCCTAGTGGACACCCCGGGGCGACTGACCGCGGTCAACTCCCAGACTCCGGACTGGGTCCGCACCCTCCTTGCGCTGGAGCCCGATGAGGTCCATCTGGCCTGCCCCGCCGGGATCCGTCTGGGGCTCGCCCGGCGCACCCGCTGGAGCTTCGAGCGGTGCAAGCCCACCCACCTCCTCCTGACCCGGGTCGACGAGTCGCTCCGGGATCCGGAGCTGGTGGGGCTGGTCCGGGGCCTCGGGCTCCCGGGGCGCTGGATCTCGTCGGGGCACGAGCTCCCCGGGAGCCTCTCCCCCGCCCTCTCGGGAATCATCAACGCCCTGGCGGCGCCCTCCCTCACGGGCCTCCCCGCCACCACCCGGCGCCCCGGCGACGGGTCGGGAACCGCCGCCGCCGTGGCCGCCCGCCGCGCCGGGAGGGAGGCGGCAGCCGCCCGTGAAGCCGCGGCAGGCGGCGGATCCATCTCCGGCTTTCAGGCCGTGGGATGAACCGTTCGCTGGAGGAGCTCCGTGCCTGGGTCACCGGGCAGGGCCGCGACCCCGAACCCAACCTCCGCCCCGGCGTCTGGGTAGTGGGGGCCGGGAAGGGCGGCGTGGGCACCTCCACCGTGACGGCGCTCCTGGGGCTGGCGGCCCGTCGGCGTGGCTCCCGGACCCTGGTGGTGGAAGGAGTCTCCGGCGGGCTGGCCCTGATCCTGGGGCAGGAGGGCGAGACGGCGGGGATCCCCGATCTGGCCCGCCCCGGGGTCGAGCCGGAAGACCTGCTCGTCTCCCTGGCCGACGGGTTCGACTTTCTCCCGGCGGGCCGCTGGGCCGACGGCTCCACCGACGAGGAGAACCAGCGGGCCCTCCTCCTCCGCCGGGCCGGCGACCTCTACGACGCCTACGACCGGGTGGTGGTGGACGGCGGCTCCCGGGCCACCACCGTCATGGCGGCGTGCTCGGCGGGGGCCGAGCGGCTCTGGATCGTCACCCACAGGAACCGGGTGGCGGCTGCCGGCGCCTACGCCCTGGTGAAGGCGCTGGAGGCGCAACTTCCGGGTCTACCCCTGGCCCTTCTGGCCAACCGCGCCACCCCGGAGGAAGGCCGCCGGGCCCTTTCGGCCATCCGATCCGGGTGCCGCCGCTTCCTGGGCTCGGCTCCGGACGAGGGCCCCTCCCTCCCCACCGACCCCGGCCTCCTGCAGGCGCTGGACGAGGGACGCTCGGTCCTGGACATCCCTCCCGGGCCGGCGCTCCAGGTGGTGGAGCAGACCCTGGCTCCCTATCTGACCCCGGTCAGTACACACTCCACCTCCCCCCGATCCCCCCTGGCCGGGCATACCCGCCCTAGCCGGAATCTTCGCCCGGTCTGAGGGCGGGCGATCCTTCCGCCCGGACCCTTCACCCCCCCGTCCGGACGCTAGGAACCTTTAGAAAACCCACCTTGAATACACCTCAAAACAAACAACGTAAGCCGTTATTATTTATTGTTTTACAGAATCTCAAAAACATCTCAGATGACCGCCGGTACGCCTGGCACGACCCGTGCTAAAGAGGGGGGCCAGTCGAGGAGTCAGGACCACGTCCCACGGATAGGGAGAACAGACCATGCCAGCCACGCGCCTCCAGGACCAAGATCGCGGAGAGAGCCTCTCACACCGAGACCAGCTCCTCCTGGAACACCTCCCCCTGGTCCACCACGTGGCCCACCAGGTGGTCCGACGCCGCGGGCTGGATATCGACCTGGATGAGCTGGTGAGCGCCGGCACCCTGGGTCTCCTGGAGGCGCTGGAGAAGTTCGACCCGAGCCGGGGGCTCGCCGTAAGCACCTTCGCCACCCCGCGAATCCGGGGCGCCATCCTGGACGAACTGCGCCGCCGCGATCGCCTCTCCCGGGGTGCACGGCGCCGGACCCGCGAAGAAACGAACGCCCGGGAGGCGCTGGCCCAGGAGAAGGGTCGCTCGCCCACGAACACGGAGGTGGCAGGCCGTCTGGGGGTGACCCCCCGAGAGCTCTCCGTCTGGCAGCGCGACGCACAGGCCCAGAACCCCATCCCCCTGGATCGACCGTTCATGACGAACTCAGGCGACCGGGTCACCTCCGCCGAGGTCATCGCCGATGAGCGGCAGGTCCCGGCGCAGGAGGCCTTCGAGCGACGGGAGCGGGCGCGGATCCTGAAGGAAGAGATCCTCCAGCTCTCCCAGCGGCACCGGCTGGTTCTCTCCCTCTACTACTTCGAAGAGCTGAAGCTGCACCAGATCGCGGGCGTCCTGGGCGTGAGTGAGTCCCGGGTCTCCCAGATCCGCTCCAAGGCCTTGAGGGAACTCCGGGAAGCGGTGCAGGCCCGGATCGGACCGGTGGAGATGCACTGATGGAGCTTTCGATCCCGGCGGCGCTGTCCCGCCATCTGGCGCTGGATCCCTCGGAGCCGGCCACCCTCGTCCTCCTCATCATGGCCGTCGTCCTGGTGGGCCTCCTGGCCTTCCTGGTGACCCGCCACGTCCTGGCCGTCCGCGCCCACCGGCAGCGGGTGGCGGAGGAGGAGCGGGAGGTCGCCTCCTTCAACGAGGCCCTCATGCGCTCCCAGGCGCCGGTGTCCGAACTGGCCCGGGCCGCGGGGCTCCCCCGGGAGCTCCTGATCCTCCGGCGTGAGCTGGGATCGGGGGCGCCGTGAACGACCCCCGGATCCTCGCCGCCTCGGGGCGGGCCCTCCGCTTTCTGGAAGTCCGTCAGGAGGTCATGGCCCACAACCTGGCGAACCTCTCCACCCCGGGCTTCCAGGCTCATCGGGTCTTCGGGCGGCTCTCCGCCGACGGCCTCGGTCCCGTGGCCGGTCAGGCCGTGGACCTGAAGCCGGGCCCGGTGACCCCCACGAGCCGGAGTCTGGACCTGGCGCTGGACGGCCCCGGGTTCCTGGTGGTGGACACGCCCGAGGGCGAGCGGCTCATCCGCGCCGGGGCCCTGCGGATGGACAGCGAGGGTCGGCTGGTGGAT
>SKJY01000333.1 GCA_007121775.1 Gemmatimonadota bacterium | reverse complement strand
TAGAAGTAGAACCAGTCCGAACCGGACCGCAGGTGCCGGGCCAGCGCCACCTGAACCGCCTCGTGACCGGCACCTGAGATCTGGAAGAAGATCTTCCCCTGTCGCTTCAGGCTGATCTCCCGGTCATCCACCGTCCGGGCTGTGAGCATGACCCGGTACATCTCCAGGAGGTCGCTGCCGGTGAGCTCCGGGACCGCGACGGCCCCCGCCTCCGGTGCCCCAGGGGCGGAGGCGCTTCCTTCCTGGGAAGAAAACTCCACGTCCTGATCAGTCCGGGCTTCGGTGGTCATGTCGCTGGCCATGGATCGCTCGTCCTCGCGTAATCGGTGGGTCGGGATGGAATGGGGATCATCCGTGGGAGGAAGGCGTCAGGAGCCCGGCGGACGTGCCTTCGGCAGAGCAGGGGCCTGAAACGCCTTGCTGTGGATCGGGGCAGAGGGGCGCCGGAAGAGCCCACCGGAGAGATGGCGCACCTGCGCACCATCCCGGCGGGACGACGACCCTTAGCGACAAAAGATAGTTGAGCCGGCCCGGAGGGCCAAGGCACTCAGGAAGCGGCGTCGCTCCCGCTCCCACCCTGGTGCGCCCCCGCCTCCCGAATGGAGGCCGGAGACCAGATGGGGGTGAGTTCCGACTCGTCGAAGGCGTCGAGCCCCTCCCGACCGTCGATCTGAACCCAGTACCGCCGGCCCTGCTTCCGGTGGAGGACCACCACGATCCCCTCGAGCCCCTCGAAGGCAGGGTCAAGGGGGAAGTCTCCCCGCTTGACCCGCACCCGCGCCCCTTGCGGAAACTTCTGGATTTTGACCATTACCCCGCCTGTGCCAGGTCCGGGATCTGAACACCCCGGGCGATCTGCTTGAGAACGAAGCGTGCCACCTCTTCCGGAGAGGCCGAGCCCTGCTTCGCCACGATCCGGGCCACACCGATGCGGCGTCCGTCGCGGCAGACGAGACTCAGGAAGGCGGCGGGAAGTTGGTTTTCCCCTTCCGCGTCCCCGGAGGTCTCCAGCAGGGGCACCGAAGTCTTCCACGGTTCATCGGGGCCCGCCTCCACCTCCAACACGTCCTTCTGATCCACCGACATGCCAACCACCGCAACCCGCACGTCCCCGGAGTTGAGTGAGTGGGTGATGCGCTCCACATCTTCCGTGGCCACAGGCACGGTGGCCAGGAACGAAGGAATTCCGTTCACAAGAAGCCCGAGGGACAGGGCGGCGAACCCCTCGGGCACCGTCTCCGGGGTCTCGTCTTCAGCGACGAGGCTGTGGAGGACCGGATACTCGGGGCTGACGAAGGCATTGAAGTCGCTCATGGTATCCTGAAGGTGGGGCTCGGGGGAGGCGAGAGCAACCGCCTGAGGGAAGAGTGACCTGGGGCGCCCGGGTGGGGGATGGCCCCCCCGCGTCTGCGAGGGAACCGGCCCAGCCCGCCTGAAGTGGAAAGAACCCCGGTCCCGGGCAGGGGGTCCGGTTCGCCCTGCTCGCATCCGGGTGGGGAAGGCAGGATGGGGCAATGAGGCAAGCGGGATGGGGGAGTGAGGCAAATGGGGGGATTGGCAGGTGGATCCCCGGGGGCGGACCGGCCCGAGGCCGCGCCACGCCTTGGGCAGCGCCGGTTTCCCTGATAGGTTGCGGTATTCCCGGAGCCTTCGGGGACGCCGACCAGGATGCCCCGGGGTCGCCGGCGGTCACCGCCGGCGCTGCCGGCCGATCACCGCCTCGGCGCTGCCCACAAGTCATCGCCCCGGCCACCAAGACCCGCGGAGGGTGCATGTACCTTAGGATGTTCATCCTGGCGCTTCGGAGCCCCCGGAGTCTCCCGGCCATGCTGGGTCTGGCATGGGCGGCCCGGCGGCGAGGGTGGTACCTCCGGCCGCCCTTCCTCCCTATTCCGCCCCGGTCCTACCTGAAGTGGCGTCTGGACACGGCGTACGGTAATCCCCGGGCCCGGCCGCCGGTCCGAGAGACCCTTCGCTACCTCTCCTGGGCCCGGCGCATGCGCCGGGGTGACTGACGGAAGCGGCCCATGGGACGCGTGGTGCTGTTGCTGCTGCTCCTCCTCCTTGTGGGGCTCAGTTTCGAACGTTCCCGGGAGGTGATCGTGGACACGGCGCGTCCAGCGCTGGTCCCGGCCTATCGGTGGATGACCCTCCAGCAGATGAACCAGATCGTGAATGATCTGGAGGCACACCAGGAGACCAGGGGACCCCTTCCCGCCGGAGGGCGGGAGTTCGACGAGTGGCTCGACCGACGCTATCCCCAGCCCTCGAGCCGGGAAGACGCCTGGGGAACCCGCTACCAGCTTCAGGTCACCGGTGATGGATTCCGGGTCGTCTCCGCCGGATCGGATCGCCGGTTCGGCACGGACGCGGATCTGGTGCGCCAGGGCCGCCGGGTGGTCCGCCGGTGACCCCTTGACCTCATTCTCCCATGATCCCCATCACCCCTGAAGACCTCCTGCGTACCGGTCCCATCCTCCTGTTTGGGATGGCGGTGGCCGAGACCGCCGCTCCTGCCGGGGTGGTGGTGCCGGCCGGTGTGGCGCTGGCTACCGGGGCTGGGCTTGCCTTCCAGGGGTACCTGCCATGGGACGCCGTCTTGTTGGCCTCCATGGGCGGGGCGCTGGTGGGGGACTCCATCGGGTACTGGCTCGGGCGCCGGGGCGCCCGTGTGGGACCTCTCATCCCGGAGCGCCTGCGCCCTGTGGCGGCAAGGGCTCGGCTCCGGACGGAGCGCCTCTTCGCCACCCGGGCCCTCCTGGCCGTCACCGGAGGACGGGTCATTGCCTTCGTTCGGACCCTCATGCCCACCACGGCGGGGGTGTCCGGGATCTCCTACCCGCGATTCCTCGTCTTCGACCTGTTGGGCGTTGTCCTCTGGGCGGCCCTGTACGTGGCGCTGGGGGTGGGAGCGGTGGAAGGGATCCGGGCGGTGATCCGCTGGGAACTCCCGGGCTTCTTCCCGGCCCTCCTCCTGGCTGCCCTCCTGATCTTTGGTGCCTTCCGGCTCCGGGCCATCCTTCGGCGAAGACGGGCGGCGGGCGTGGGGGAGGAGGCGGAGATCCCATGAGCGACCTGCGCTCTCTCTCGGGACCCCGACTCCCATCCTCTCCGCAGCTCGACCCACCCCCGCCCCTCCAGGTGGGTCTCACCGGCAACGTGGCTTCGGGGAAGTCCACGGTGGCCCGGGTGTGGACCGAGATGGGGGTTCCGGTGGTTAGCGCCGACGCCCTGGCCCGGGATGTGGTGGCGCCAGGGACGGAGGGACTCGAGGCGGTGGTGGCCCTCCTGGGCCCGGAGGCCCGGACCCCCGACGGCGGCATGGACCGGGAGGAGGTACGGCGACGGGTCTTCAAGGATCCGGAACTCCGAGCCGAGCTCGAGGCCATTCTTCATCCCCGCATCGCCGACCTCCGCGCCGCCTGGGTGCGGGAGCGGGAAGCGGAGGGACATCCGGTGCTGGTCTCCGAGGTCCCCCTCCTCTTCGAGGCCGGACTCACCGACCGGTTCCACCGGGTGGTGGTGGTCCACGCCGAGGCCGAGCGGAGGCTGGCCCGGCTGCGGGATGATCGGGGGCTGGATGAGGCCGAGGCCCGGCGGATCATGGCGGCTCAGGGCGATCCGGACGAGAAGCGCCGGGCCGCCCACCATGTTCTGGTGAACGATGGATCCCGGGAGGCGCTGGCGGCAGAAGCCCGGACCCTGATGGAGCGGTTCCTGGCGGAGGCTCAAGCGCCATGACCCCTTCCCCCCGTCTCCGCATCGACCTCCACCTCCACACCCGGGGCTCGTGGGACTCGGTGTCGGACCCGGAGGCGGTGCTCGATCGGGCTCGGCGTCGGGGGGTCGGACGCATCGCCATCACGGACCACAACCGGTTGGAGGTGGCGCTGGAGATGGCGGCGCGCTACCCCGACGCCGTGATCCCCGGCGAGGAGGTGAAGACCGCCGAGGGGATCGACGTCATCGGCCTCTACCTCACCGAGGAGATCCCCAAGGGGACCCCGGCCCGGGAGACCATCGAGCGCATCCGGGCGCAGGGGGGCATCCCCTACCTCCCCCACCCTTACGCGGCAGGGAAGGGGGGCTCGGGGCGCTACGCCGAGGAGCTGGCTCCCCTGGTGGATGTGGTGGAGGTCTTCAACAGCCGCCTCCGCCCCCGCTCGGCGAACCGGAAGGGGCTGGAATTGGCCCGTCGCCACGGCAAACTCCAGGGCGCCGGCTCCGACGCCCACTCGGTGGGAGAGGTGGGGAACGCCTGGGTCGAGCTTCCTGCCCATCCCAATGAGCCCCAGGCTCTCCTAGCGGCGCTGACCCAGGCCGTTCCCCAGGGAGAGCGCGCGGGGCTCCACGTCTTCCTCCTGTCGAACTGGGCGAAGATCCGGAAGAAGCTGGGGGGGTAGGGGGGCGGTGCTCCCCCCCCCGCTTGACCCCCCGCCCGCCGGGGTCTAGCCTTCCATCCATCATGACCTACACCATACCAGAACACCGTCGTGGGCAGATCCGGCGCATCCTGGAGTTGCTCGACGACGCACGATCGGTGGTCCTCACCACCCACCTGAACGCGGACGGCGACGGCTGCGGAAGTCAGGCCGCCCTCCTGGAGCTTCTCCTGGACCGGGGGAAGGAAGGGTGGGTGGTGAACCCCACCCCCTTCCCGGAGCTCTACCGCTTCCTCTTCCCGGACCCGTCGCGGATCCTCCACGCCGGCTCGGAGGAGGCGCTCCGCCGCTCGCAGGCGGCGGATCTGGTGGTGGTTCTGGACACCGCCGAGGTCCCCCGCATCGGCCGAGTGAACCCCCTGGTACGGGGCCGGCGGAAGGTGGTCATCGATCACCACCCTCCCGGCGACCGGCCCATCGAGGGGTTCCAACTGGTGGATACCTCGGCGGCGGCGGTGGGCGAGCTCGTTTTTGACATCCTGGCGGAGGCAGGCGGACCCTGGACGCCGATCTCGGTGGACGGCCTCTACACGGCGATCCTCACCGATACGGGCTCATTCCGCTTCTCCAACGCCACCCCCAACGTCCTCAGGGTGGCCGCTGAACTGGTGGAGAGGGGCGCCTCCCCCGACGACCTCTACCGCAGGGTCTACGGGTCGCACCCCATGAGGCGCTTTCGCCTCCTGCGCCGGGCGCTGGACACCCTGGACACGGCGCACCGAGGCCAGGTGGCCTGGATGGTCATCCCCCGGGAGGCCTACGCCCGGCTGGGGTGCGAACCCGATGATCTGGAGGGGCTGGTGGATGTGCCCCGGGAGGTGCGGGGCGCCGAGGTAGCCGTCCTCTTCCGGGAGATGGAAGACGGGGAGGTGAAGATCTCCTTCCGCTCCAACGGCGCCGCGGATGTGAACGCCCTGGCCCTCCGCTTCGGTGGCGGCGGTCATGTCCGGGCCTCGGGAGCGGTGATCTCGGGAGAGTTGGACGAGGTGATCCGGGATGTGGTGGCGGCGGCCGGCGAGCTGGTGGACGCTGAGGAGCCGGCGGGTCTGGCCGCCGGGGAACCGGAGCGCTGAAGAGACGTATCCTATGGCAGCCACGGATCCCGGCGTTCCCGAAGCTCTGCCTCGGGCTGTGAAGGCCCTGGCGGAGGCGGTGGACCCGGCGAGGCTTGAGACCCTCTGGCTTTTTCCCCCCCTTCGGAACGGACGGAAGGAGACGGGGGTGCTGGCCGCCGGGTGTCGGGTGCCGGAGGCAGGGCGACAGGTTCTGGTGACCGTGGCGTACCGCGCCGAGGAGACCGGGAAGGGCGTGGAGTTCGACACGGCCATCCACGAGGAGGGGGAGGCCCCGGGGGACCGTCTCCCCCGGATCATGTCCGGGGTGGTACGCCGGATGGACGGGGCCGGAGGTGATCCCCGTCGCTTTGATCTCGACGGGGACGTGGACCGGTTCCAGGACCTCCTCCACGAGCTGGAGGCCGAGAGCGCCCGGGTGGATGGAGGATTCTGGTAGACGCGCTTCCTCCCGCACCCCTTCAATTCCTGATCCCAACCGCCCCGGCCCGGCGTTCACCTGCTCGCCCATCTGGCCGCCTTCACCGCTACCTGCTACCACACTGCCTGCCGCCATGGATGTCACCACCTCCCGCCCCCAGCCTCCCACGGCTCCCTTCGTGCGCCTCTTCGGCCGCTATCTCCGGGAGCAGGGTCTGCCGGTGACGCAGCAGCGGCAGGCCGTAGCCGAGGTGGTCTTCGGCTCAGACGAGCACCTCTCGGTGGATGACATCGAAGGGCGGCTCCGGGCCGAAGGCGACCGGATCGGGAAGGCCACCATCTACCGAACCCTGGACCTCCTGGTCCGGAGTCGGCTGGTGGCGGAGCACGATTTCGGCGAGGGGTTCAAGCGGTATGAGCACCGGCTCTCCCGCCAGCCCGAGCACGAGCACCTCATCTGCACCGAGTGCGGGGCGGTCCACGAGTTCAAGAGTCGGGAGGTGCAGGAGATCAAGCGGGAGATGTCGGAGCGTTTCGGCTTCCGCACGGTGCGCCACAAGCTGGAGATGTACGGACTCTGCCGGAGTTGCCAGGAAGCCGGCGTGGAGCCCGAAGAGGACGGGCTTACCTGTCCCATTGAGACCATCTGAGCAAGCCATCCAGGCCCCCATGCCCAATCGATCCGACGCCCGCACCGATCGCATCACCGGGGACTCTGCCGGCGGCGCTGCCGGGGACCCTTGCCCCACCGGTGACTCCCTGGCCGCGGGCCTCCCCGCCGGGAGCCCCCTCACCCGCCTACCGGTGGAGCTTCCCCACACCTTCATGGGGCTTGAGGGGCATGAGGCGACGCTGGAGGGGGCCGAGGCGGTGATCCTTCCGGTCCCGTACGAGTCCACCACCTCCTATGGGGGAGGGACACGGGAGGGGCCTCGGGCCATTCTGGAGGCCTCCCGCTACATCGAACTCTACGATCAGGAGTTGGACGGGGAGCCCATCCGCCGGGGGGTGCACACCCTCCCGGCCCTGGAGTTGACCCGGGCGGGCTCTACCGCCGCCATGGCGGAGCTCGAGGAGGCGTACGGTCACTTCCTGGAGGGGATCGGCTCCCGCTTCCCCGTCATGTTCGGGGGGGAGCACGCCGTGAGCGCTCCTGCCATCCGGGCCACGGTCCGGCATCTGGCCCAGCGGGATCAGGCGGCCGGGCGTGAGGCGCCGGGCCGGCTCTCGGTCCTCCAACTCGACGCCCACTCGGACCTCCGGGACGGCTACGAGGGGGCGCCCTGGTCCCACGCCGCCTTCGCCTACCGCTGCCTGGACGTGGCCGACTTCGTCCAGGTGGGGATTCGCGCCGTCTCGTCCGAGGAGGTGGCGGTGATGCGGGAGCGGGACGGCATCCATGTGGTCTGGGCCGACCACATGTGGGAGAATGACGCCTGGATGGACGAGGCCATCGCGGCCCTGGGGCCCCGGGTCTACCTGACGGTGGATGTGGACTACTTCGATCCGTCGCTGGTGCCCTCCACCGGGACCCCGGAGCCGGGGGGCGGGGACTGGTACCGGACCCTTCGCTTCCTTCGCCGGGTGTTCAACGAGCGGGAGGTGGTGGGGATGGATGTGGTGGAGCTGGCGCCCACCCCCGGGCTCCACGCCCCCGACTTTCTGGTGGCCAAGCTGGTGTATAAGCTTCTGGGGTACCACTGGGAGGCGAATCCAGCAGCCGGTTCCGCCGGGGAGACGTCATGATCGAGGTGGGGATCTTCGTGGCCCTCATGGCCGGAGTCCTGTCGTTCCTGTCGCCGTGCGTGCTTCCGCTGGTGCCGTCGTACCTCTCCTTCGTCACCGGCATGAGCCTGGAAGAGCTGGAGGAAGGGCGAGACCGGAGCCGTACTCTCATGCACGCCGGCCTCTTCGTTCTGGGCTTCACCATCGTCTTCGTGCTGCTGGGGGCCAGCGCCTCGTTCCTGGGCCAGTTCTTCCGCCACTACGAGGAGTGGGTGGCCCGGGTGGGTGGGGTCATCATCCTCATCCTTGGCCTCCATCTGGCCGGGGTCTTCAAGCTCACTCCCCTCATGCGGGAGACGCGCCTCCACCTGGCGGACCGGCCCATTGGGCGGCTCGGCGCCGTGGCTGTGGGGATGGCCTTCGGCGCCGGATGGACCCCTTGCATCGGGCCGGTCCTGGGGGGGATCCTCACCTACGCCATGGTTCAGGACACCTTCTGGTCCGGGATGGGGCTCCTCTTCGTCTACTCCATGGGGCTGGCGGTGCCCTTCATGCTCACCGCCCTGGCGCTGGACCGCTTCCTCCAGACCTTCCAGAAATTCCGCCGCTTCCTGCCGGCGGTGCAGGTGGCTTCCGGGGTTCTCCTGGTGATCCTGGGGATCCTTCTGATCTCCGGCTCCTTCACCATCCTCACCGGGTGGCTGATCCAGTTCACCCCTGACTTCCTCATGGAGCGGATCTGAGGGAGGGGGACGCCGAGGCCCCCCAAGGCCCTACCTCGTCTGGGCAGCCCGGCTGCCGGGACGGAAGGGTCGGAGGGGATCGCCCGGTGTGACCTCGCGGAGGTGGAGGGAGAGGCTCCCCAGGAGCGGCACCCGGGAGGTCATCATGACCATGAGGCGCTGGTCATCGTCCGTGAAGTGGATTTCCGCCTCGCCCCCCTCGCCGAAGAGGCCGGAGGTGCGGATGATGGGGCGCACCACCACGGTGTTGAAGGTGCCGGCAGGCACGGTCACCCGGTCCCGCCGATCCACCTGGACGATGACGGGGTTCCCCGACTCCCGGAAGTAGCGGTCCAGGGTGTACACCTTCCCCGGCTCCAGATCCAAGGTCCGGACGAAGTAGAGGAAGGAGACATCGTCCAGCGGCTGGTCCGACGCCAACTCCTGGTCACCCTCCCGGTCCTGACGGGTGTATCGCCCCTCCTCCGGGAAGAACTCGTAGGCCCGGTACCGGGTGGACCGGATCTGATTCAGATCCTGGATGAAGCGGTGGCTGGTGAGGGTCTGAACGTCGAGCCACGAGTCCATCCGGTCGTCGACCCGGGCCAGGGGGAGTCCTCCCTGGACGGTCATGGTGAGGGGGTAGGTGCGCCTCCCCCGGACGAACTCCACCTCGCCTACTCTCATGGATCCTTCGCCCACCCGCAGCCGTCCCAGGCGCACGTCGTACTCCTTCACCTCGCCGGGTCCGAAGGGGACCGGCGCCACTCCTCGGTTCGACACGCCGGTGCTCCACGGGGAGGCGGCCTGTGCCTTCGCCGCCTGCGGGGTTGAGAGGAGGAGCACCACCCCGAGGGTCAGGGCAACGGAAAGGAAGGTGAAAGGGCGCATGGGTGCCTCCAGGGGTGGAGCGGAGGCCGGCGCAGACCCCCACCGTCGGGGGGCGTCGGTCCTGGTGGAAGGAGAGAGCCCGCCGGGAGGGGCGGATTCCCGATCCGTGACCCCTTCTACCCGACGGGAGTGGGAATGGCTCCCTGGGTCCCGCTGGCCTGACCTGCATCGCCCTCGTCGGTCCCCGACACCTCCTGCTCCAGGAGTTGGCGCCGCAGGAGACCGGCATAGACGCCGCCCCGGGCCAGGAGCTCCTCGTGGGTGCCCTGATCCACCAGGCGCCCGTCGTCCAGAACCAGGATGCGGTCGGCGTTCATGACGGCCGTGACCCGGTGGCTGATGAGGAAGCAGGTCCGGTTCCGGATATCGTCGCGGAGCTCCGCCAGGATTCGGGCCTCGGTCTGTGTGTCCACAGCGCTGAGGGCATCGTCCAGGATGAGGATCCCCGGGTCCCGGGCCAGAGCCCGGGCCAGGGTGGCCCGCTGCTTCTGCCCGCCGGAGAGGTTGATGCCCCGCTCCCCAAGGTAGGTCCCATACCCCCGGGGGAAGTCCCGGACCTGCTCATCCAGTTGGGCAATGCGGGCGGCCCTCAGGATCCGGGGGTCCAGATCTTCCGGCGCCCAGGAGATCTCCTCCTCGTCGTCACCCTGCTCCATGCCCTCCACCTCCGCTTCCCGCCCGTCCATTTCCTGCCCGGAGATCTCCCGCCCCTCCCACTCCGGAAGATCCAGTCCCAACCCCACATTGGCGCCGATGGTCTCGGAGAAGAGGAAGGTGTCCTGGGGCACGATTCCCATCCGGCGCCGGAGGGAAGCGGGTTCGTACTCCGGAAGGGGGTGGCCGTCCAGGAGTACCTCCCCGTCGGTGGGGTCGTAGAGGCGGGGCAGAAGGGAGACCAGGGTGCTCTTCCCCGCACCTGTGGGCCCCACCACCGCCACCGTTTCACCAGGCTCCACCGTAAAGGAGATGTCCTGGAGAACGGGACGCCGAGTCCCGGGATAGCGGAAGGAGACGTTCCGGAACTCGAGCCGACCCCCGGCCGTCAGGGCATCCCGGGACCCTTCCTCCGGTACGACCTCCGGTTCCGTCTCCAGGATGGCGTTGATCCGTGCCATGGAGGCCTCCCCACGCTGGAAGAGGTTCACCACCCACCCCAGCGCGATCATGGGCCAGGTCAGGAGGTTCAGATAGAAGATGAAGGCCACGAAGTCCCCGACGCTGATGCGCTCGGCCATGACCTCCTGCCCCCCGATCCAGAGCACCACCACCATGGCGATCCCGGTGAGGAGCCCCAGGGTCGGGTGGAAGGCGCCCGATGCCCGCACCAGATGGATGTTCCGGTCCATGTACTCCCGATTCAGGTCGGCAAAGCGCCGGGCCTGATCGTCTTCCTGCCCGTATGCCCGCACCAGCCGGACGCCGGAGAGGTTCTCCTGGACCTGGGTCGAGAGGGTGGAGAACTGCTCCTGGATCCGCTGAAACCGCGTATGGATGATCCGTCCGAAGCCGAGCACCACCGGCGGGAGGAGCGCCATGGGGATGAGGGCCATCCAGGTGAGGCGGGGCGAGATGAGGAGCATGAGGGTGAGGGCCAGAAGCGACATCATGGCCGTGTTCACCGAATACATGACGGCGGGCCCCACCGCCTGGCGCACCGCCAGGGTGTCGTTGGTTGCCCGGGCCATGATGTCCCCGGTTCGCTGCGAGCCGTAGAAGGAGGCGTCGAGGCGCAGGAGGTGCCGGAAGAAGTCGGCCCGGAGGTCGCATTCGATGCGGCGGCTGATCCCGTTCAGGAGCTCCCGCATCCCGTACTTGGCCACCCCGCCCAGGATGGCCGCCAGAACGATGAGACCGGCGAAGAGCCCGATGTCCGACACCGACACCCCTGGATCTTCCAAGGCGTCGATGGCGAGGCGCAGGAGCCACGGCCCGGCCACGGTGAAGACGTTGGACACCACCACCAGGAAGAGCCCCACCAAGAGCCCCACCCGGTAGGGCCGGAAGTAGGGGAGGATCGTCCGCAGGTGGCTCATCGGTGGAGGTGCCGGTGTAGAAGGTTTGGAAGGACGGAGCGGCCGGGGGCATCCCCGCCGCCGAGAGGGCGATTTGGCACCCCCGCGCCGCAGTCAGGCAGCCCCGCGCCGCAGCGAGGTTGAGTGGGGCTCCCGTCGCCGCGATTCAGAGACTCAGGCCAGGGAGAGAGTATCATGCATCGGACGTGGAAAGTTCCAGTGATGGCCATGGTCCTGTCCATGGCTGTGTGGGCCTGCGGGGGCGAGGCGGAGTCCGCCGACGCCCTGGATAGCGAGGCTATCTCCGCCGAGCTGGAGTTGGAGGAGCGGGAGATGGAAGGGGAGGCCGGCGAGGTTGCCGTCGCTCCTGCGCCGACGCCCGCACCGTCTCCCGCAACTCCGCCGAGGAGCGCCGCCCCGGCGCCCAGCACCCCGCCGCCCGCGGCGCCGCAGCCGGAGGTGCAGCCCCAACCGGAGGAGACTCGGACACCTGAGCCTGAGGCCCCGGTCCGGGCCATTCCCACCGGATCGCTGGTGACGGCGGCCCTCACCTCCACCATATCCACCCGTACCCACGAGGCCGGCGACAGCTTCACCGCCCGAGTCACCCAGGACCTCCGGGGTGACGACGGACTGGTCCTGGTCCCGGCGGGCGCCATCCTGGAGGGCCGTGTCATTGAGGCCCGCGCCTCCCAGGGCTCGGATGATGAGGCGCTCCTGGTACTGGGTGTCGAGCGACTGGACATGGAAGGGTGGGTCTACCCCCTCCGGGCCACCATCGTCCAGGCCGAGATGGTGACCGGCGCCCAGGACACGGGGACCCGTACCGCCGCCAAGGTGGCCACCGGGGCCGCCGCCGGTGCCGTGGTGGGTCAGATCCTGGGCCGGGACACCCGCTCCACGGTGCGGGGCGCGGCTGCCGGTGCCGTGGCCGGCGCCGGCGTGGCCATCACCACCCGGGACGGGCACGCCCGTATGGATGAGGGCGCACGCCTGACCATCCAGTTCGACGAGGCGGTTCCGCTGGTGGTTTCGGGGCGCTGAGGCGCCTTCCGCCCTTCACCGGGCCAGCGCCGTACCCCCCAGTCGCGGGTCCGAATGCACCGAGAGGGTGCCGTCGGGGAGCACCAGGATGGCCTGCACGTCACCGGAGGTCCCGCCCCGCTCCCGGAGCGCGTGGCCCATGGCCTCCAGCGCCGTGACCGTCTCCGCCGCCAGCCCTCCCGCCTCCCAGTAGAGGAGGTCCGGGAGGTGCTGGTGGTGGACCCGGGGCGCGTTCACTGCCTGGCTCACACTCATTCCGAAATCCACGACCCCCACCAGCGTCTGGAAGACGGTGGTGATGATGGTGGATCCTCCCGGAGTCCCGGTGACGAAGAGGAGCCTCCCGTCCGGGCCCGCCACCACGGTGGGGGTCATGGCTGAGAGCATCCGCTTCTCCGGCTCGATGGCGTTCTGCTCGCCCTGCACCAGCCCGAACTGGTTGGGGAATCCGGGCTTGGCGGCGAAGTCGTCCATCTCGTTGTTCAGGAGGAAGCCCGCCCCCTCCACCGTCACCAGATTCCCGTAGCCTGAGTTGATGGTGGTGGTCACCGCCACCGCGTTGCCCCACTCATCCACCACCGAATAGTGGGTGGTCTCGGTGGGCTCCCGAAGCTCAAGGCCCGGCGCGATCTCCTCCGACGGGGTTGCTCGAGCCGGATCGATGTCGGCGCCCCGCCGGAGGGCGTACGCCGGCGACAGGAGCGAGTCCATGGGGACCGGCACGAAGTCGATGTCGGCCAGGAGCTGGTTCCGGTCCGCGTACGCCCGCTTCCATGCCTCCACCATGAGGTGGATCATCTCCGGCGAATGCCATCCGAGTTCCGCCAGATCATGGGCCTCAAGCATGTGGGCCATGAGCGCCATGGTGACCCCGCCGGAGGAGGATGGAGGCATGGAGGTGACGGTGTGCCCCCGGTAGGTGAAGGTGACGGGCTCCCGCCAGACGGCGTCGTAGCGTTCCAGGTCTTCGTGGGTGATGATCCCGCCGCCCCTCTCCATCTCGGCCACGATTAGATCCGCCGTCTCTCCCCGGTAGAACCCGTCGGGCCCCTCGTCCCGGATCCGCGCCAGCGTCCGGGCCAGCTCCGGCTGCCTGAAGATCTCGCCAACCTCCGGCGGGCGGTCGTCAGGGAGGAAGGTCCGGCGGGTGGTCTCGAACCTTCGGAGACGTTCCTGGGCTCCGCGGATGGAGCGGGCGAAGCGCTCCCTCACCTCGAACCCTTCCGCCAGCTCCACCGCAGGTTGTACCAACTCGGCCCAGGGGAGGGTGCCGTAGCGTTCATGGGCGCGCCACATCCCCATGACCGTGCCCGGCACCCCTGCCGCCAGGTGCCCCACCAGGGAGGCGTCGGTGAGTTCGCCGGCCTCATCCAGGTACATATCCCGATAGGCTGCCAGCGGCGCCTTCTCACGGTAGTCCAGCGCCGAAGTGGCCCCATCCGCCTCCCGAGTGATCATGAACCCACCCCCGCCGATGTTTCCGGCCGACGGGTTCACCACCGCCAGGGCGAAGGAGACTGCAATGGCGGCGTCCATGGCAGTACCGCCCCGCTCCAGGATGTCCAGCCCCACCCGAGTGGCATGCTCGTCGGTGGTGCTCACCGCTCCCTGCCGACCCAGCACCGGCGCCTCCCGGGACGCGAATCGCCAGTCGTCGGGGAAGTCCACATCGGCGTGGACAACATCCGAGGCAGATGGGGGAGGAAGGGCCTCCCGGGCATCATCGGGGGCACACCCCGACGCCAGGGCGAGAGGGAGGAGGAAGAGGGCCGGCCATGAGCGGGAGGCCGGCCCACGAAGGGGGCGGAGGTGTGTTGGTGTATTCATGGGGGGCAGAATACGCCCCGGGCTCCGCTTCGTCCACGACCCGGCTAGCTATCCAGCGCCTCATGGGCTCTGGCCTCGAGCTCCCAGGGGATGTCCTGAGCCCTCTTCCACCTGGCGGATGGGGTGTAGCCGTGGGGGCGGACTCCCTCCCTCCGGTGCGTGGCCAGGAGGCCGGCGAACGGGTCCTTGAGCGGAGGCGGAGGCGCCGCATCGGGGAGCGGCCAACCGGTCCGGTCGAAGAAGCGGATGCGGTCGTTCACAACCTTCACCGAGAATCCCTCCTCGTGGACGGCGCGGTGATGGAAGCGGCAAAGGAGCACCAGGTTCGAGAGCTTTGTCTCGCCGCCATCGGCCCAGTGGACGATATGGTGACCCTCGCCAAAGCGGAGCCCACATCCGGGGAAGCGGCATCCCCCATCCCGGATCTCCAGGGCCCGGCGGAGGGCGGGGGGGATGGTCCGGGTGCGGCGGCCTACATCCAGCACTTCTCCGTTTGGTCCTCGCGTGGCCTCTACCACGGCGGCGTCGCAGCAGAGTCGCCGGGACGTCTCCGCGGAAACTCGAGTGCCGTCCGCGAGGTGGGAGCGGCCGGGAGCGTGCTCCAGGAAGTGGGTGTGGGAGGGGGCGTCTGTGGGGCGGGTGCCGTTGGTGATGGGGACCTCTGCGCAGCAAGGGCCGGCGGCGACCTCCCCGTCCCCAGCGCCGCCAACTTTCGCACATCCGTCCACGGCCACTTCCCCGTTCCCAGCCCGAAGCGTGACCATGTCCACATGGAGCATCACCTGGTAGCGCTCGGCGCGGGTACCGGAGAGGGGGGCGACGTGTTCGGGGGATGCCACCGATCCTTCTCCGCAGTCGCACCGCCCACCGGGCGTGCCTGGATGCTCGGGGACGTCCTTGGAAGTGGCAGACTCCGCAGACTCTCCGGCCGTTGGGGTCGGAGCCTCGCCGGGAATCTCCGCGGGAACGTTTTCGGGCCGAGCCTCACCCCTTTGGAACGTTCCCCCGGCTACCCTCTCCTCGGAACACTCCGCGGAAACGCCTTCGGTGCAGGCCGTCACGCTCCGGGGGCCATCGGTGGTGCCCCGCTCGGACGCCTCTCCGTCATCCGCGTCCACCTCGCCCTCTGCACCGCCATCCACAAGACCCCCAAACCCCACCCTCAGCGCCTGCTCCACCAAGAGCCCCATCCCATCGGCCCGCCGCTGCCGGGGTGTGATCTCCCGAACCGCCGGCCCCATGGCCGCGCCCTCCGGCGCCCAGTCCCGCTCTGAGCGGAACAGCGCGTCTCCGGCCGCCTCCAGCGCCCGCATGAGAAGTGCCCCCACCTCCGGGTCCAG